>DATNET010000454.1:0-4704 GCA_035606745.1 Tepidiformaceae bacterium | reverse complement strand
GCGGACACGATAATCGATGCGCTCGCCGCTGCCCGCCCGGCGCTCCTGTCACGCGTCGTGATAGCCACCGGTGCAGCGAGCGACGCGGGCGTCGTCGACATCGTCAACCGATACCACTTGCGGCTGCTATCCAAGCCCTACGGCATCGATGAGATTTCGGCGCTGCTTGCAGGTGGCTCGGCCGAGACCGGAGCGGAGTCGCGCTCTGCTTGATGCCGTGCCCCAGCCTACGCGGGCACTTCCGGCTGGCAATGGCGGCAGAAGCTCGTGATGCGCTGGTTTGCAGTAATTTCGGTGATCGTGGCGCCGCAGCGCGGACACGGCTTTCCACCGAGCCGGTGGACCCGCATGAAATCCCGCCGCTCCTCGTAATCGAGGACATCGCCCTTGATCATGCTGGCGCGGACAAGCGGCGTGGCCCAGGCCATCACCGCGCGGGCGGCGTGGTAGAGACGCGCCATCTCGTCGTTGTTCAAACGGGGGCGCGGCGTGTACGGGTTAATCTGCGCCTCCCACAGGATCTCGTCGGCGTAGGCGTTGCCGATGCCCTGCACGAATTCCGCGCGCGTCAACACCGCTTTAGTCCCGCCGCGATAGCGTTTGATCGCAGACAGCCAGGTCGATTCAGTGAGGGCAGGGTCCATGAGGTCCGGCCCGTTCGCGTCCCAACCCGGGATCGCGCTCAGGCCGTCCGCGGCCACGAGGTAAATTTTGCCCATCACCCGTTCGTCCGAATAGCGCAGCTGCCGGGCCCCCTCTATGCCGATGACGAGGCACGTCTTCGCACGCAATCGTTCGCCCGGGTCGACGAACTGGAAGCGGCCCGCAAGCATCGGATTGATGGCGAGCACACGGCCCGATTCGAGCTCGAAGAGCAGGAACTTCCCGTGCCGCCGGATTTCGCCGAAGCGGTCGCCGGGCAGCGTCTCGCGCAGTTCCTTGGTCGTCGTGCGGAAGACGACAGGTATGCGCGCCTCCGCCGAGGCGATGACTTTGCCCTTGATCTGTTCGTTGAAAAACCCGCGGATGGCCTCAAGCTCTGGAATTTCAGGCATGTGGCGAATTCTGGAGGCTCAGCACCTGCCTGTCGACCACTGTCTGTGACCCGGCAGCGGCTCAACGTCGAACCGTGCGGCGCTGACTACTCCGGCACGCCTTCGTGCCGCGCTTCAGCAACCAGCCGGTAGCCGACATTGCGCACCGTTTCGATGAACGAATGGCCATGAATCTCGATCTTCGAACGAATACGCCGAATGTGGACGTCCACGGTCCGCGCACCACCGAAGTAGTCATACCCCCAGACGCGGTTCAGCAGCTGTTCGCGCGTGAAGACACGGCCGACGTTCATCGCCAGGAAACGGAGCAGTTCGTACTCCTTGAACGTCATCACAAGGGGCTCGCCCCCAACGGTCACGCGATAGTTGGAAAGGTCCAGCGTGAGTGCGCCGCAGTGCACGAAATTCTCGCTGTCCACGCCGTGCCGCCGCCACAACGCCCGTTCGATGCGCCGGACGAGTTCCGGGGCGCTGACCGGCAACACCATGAAGTCATCAAGCTCGAGGTCGGAGCCAACGCGGTCGAGCTGCTCTTCTGGCACGACCACAAGGAGGACGATGCCGTGCTCTGCGTACGTTGCGCTGAGGAGACTCAAGGCCGCGGGAGGCACATCGCGCAAGTCGAGCACGACGGCATCGGCGCCGGGATTGGCATCGTCGTTCGCTAACCGCTCCGGCGCGTACACGGGGGCAGAAAGCCCGGCATGTTCGAGCAACGGGCCCAGGCGCGCCACGTCTGGATGGCGGGTAACGAGAAAGACCAGGCGCATGGCTCTGTCGACCCCTTTACCCGCAACAGTATAGCCCGGCCCGCTTCGAGCCCGGCTATGCCAGAGATGAAATCGATGTGAAATCTGTCACGAGCCAGCTTCGCCGGACTCTCGTCTCTAGCCCCTAGTCCCTTGTCCTCGCGACGGCACTCGCCGCCGTCGCTTCGCGGGAGGGCAGTGCCCCTGCGGCAAGCATCGCCCGCGCCAGGCGCTCCGAGGTGAACGGCTTCTGCACCAGCCCAGCGATGCGCCGCTTCACGTCCTGGTCGATGTGCGCGTCCGCGGCGTAACCCGTACACACGACGACCGGCAGGTCCGCCCGGATGCTCGTGAGCGCGCGAAACGTCTCGCTCCCGGTCATGCCGGGCATCACGAGGTCCAGCAGCACAACCGAAAAGCGGTCCGGCCGCGCCCGCACGATCTCGACCGCGGTCGCGCCGCCCGGCGCCTCGACGACGTTATAGCCCAGCTGGGCGAGCGTCGCGCTCATCGTGCGCCGCACCAGTTCATCGTCGTCGACCACCAGCACGAGATTTCCTTCGCCAGCGTTGTATGCATTGCCCGGCACAAGTTCGGCCGCCCCAGGCAAGAGGGGGAGAGTGATCGTAAAGCGCGTGCCGCGGCCGATCTCCGTCTGCAGTTCCACCGTGCCGTGGTGCCCCTGGATGATGCCGTAGGTGATCGCCATCCCGAGCCCTGTGCCCGATCCCAGCGGCTTCGTCGTGTAAAACGGCTCGAAGATGCGCATTCGCGTCTCGTCGTCCATGCCCGGCCCATCGTCTGTAATCGTAATCGTCGCTGTCATTTCGTCGGAACACAGCTCGATATCGATTGCGCCGCCGTCAGGCATGGCATCTTTCGCGTTGAGCACGATGTTGAGCAGCGCCAGCTGGAGCTGCCCGCCGTCACCTTCGACAATGATCGGTTCGCCGGGGATGTGCGTCGTCGCCCGGATGCCGGCATGCAGGCCCGGCTCGTAGAGGTGCATCGTGTCGGCGACAACCGAGCGCAGATCCACGGGCCCGACGCGCACCAGTCCGCCCCGTGCGAAAGCGAGCAGCCGTCCCGTCAGGTCCGCGGCGCGCCGCGCAGCATCCTCAATGAGGCCAAGATTCTCGCGCTCTTCAGCATCGAAGTTTGAACTCCGTTTGAGCAGCCCGGCGAAGCCCAGGATGGTCGTCAGCAGGTTGTTGAAGTCGTGTGCAACCGCGCCCGCCATCGAACCCAGCGATTCCATCTTTTGCGCCTGGACCAGCTGGCGTTGTATCGCCTTGCGCTCGGAGACGTCCCGCGCGAGCACGAGAATCGCCTGGCGTCCGCCATACGTCACCACCGATGCCACCTCGTCCACTTCGATGCGAGCGCCGTCCTGGTGCACGTACGCGCGGTCGCCGACGTGGAATTCGCCGTTCTCAAGCGTCTGCCGCACCGCGTCGTTCACCTCTTCCGCCGAGGCCGCAACGAGGTCCACAAGCCGCAGCTGGCGGAGCTCCGGTCCCGAATATCCGAGCGTCCGCGCTGTATAGGCGTTGGCGTCGAGTATCGTCAGCGTCTCGCTATCGAAGAGGAAGATCATCTCCTCGGCCTGCGCCACGAGCGAGCGATACTTGAGTTCGCTCTCGCCGAGCGATGTCACCGCGTCCGCTTTTTCCAGCGCAATCGCCAACGGCCGCGTCAGCGCGCCGAGCAAGTCCGCGTCTTCTTGCGAATACGCGTTTGTCCCGTAAGCCCACAGGGCGACAGCGCCCTGCACAGTCTCGCCCACCACGAGCGGCGCCGTGATGGCCGAGTGCAAGCCCGCCTCCAGCAACGCGGCGTGCTCCGCAATCACTGGCTCCGTCGTACGCGTGTCCGCCACGACGGTTGGCCCGGTGGCGCTCGCCAGTCGCCGGACGGCCGAGGCCGTCAACGATTCCCAATGTGGGCGCGCACCGGCGGCTCCGCCGGCACCGGGCTCAGAGCGCACCGCCAGCACGCGGCCGCTACCCGTCTCTGCCTCGGCGATGAGCGCTACCGCGTGGCCACAATGAAAGAGCGTCGAACATTCCGCCAGGAATCCCGCCGCCAGGTGTTCCACCGTGCCGCCACTGCTCAGCCGCCCGAGGATGCGGTTCGTGTATTCAAGCCGCAGCGTCCGCCGCTCCGATTCGCGGCGGTCCTTGAAATAGCTCACGGCCACGCCGAGGGGCTGGATGATCTGGCTCAACTCGCGCGCATCCGCTTCGCTGTACCGCCCCGGCTGCATCGAACCCACAATGACGATTGCCAGCGGCGCCTGCGGAGGACCGGCGCGCACCTGCATCGTTGATCGCAGCCCGCCGCGAAGGAGGGTGCCACCGTCACCGCCAATACCGGAGTGGATGTCCGCGGCGATGTGAAAGCCGGGGTCCGAAAGCACGCCAGCCGGCAATTCGGCCACGGCGCCAGCGTTCGTGCCTGCCGCCCAGTCCCTTGCTGTCTCCGAATCGATGCCAGCAAGCTGGAGCCCGTCGCCCTCCACCGTGGCGATGCTGCAATGGTCCGCGCCATACATCGTGCGCAGGGCATTGGCGACCGCCGACGCCACCTCTTCCAACGATTCTCGCGGCCCTAGCGCCGCCAGGATGTCGAGCACGGCACGAGTGCGTTGCGTCTGCTGCTGCAGCGAGGTCACCACGCGCGCGCGTTCAAGCAGCATCGCGAGCGGCGCCGCCACTTCGTTGAGGATGTGAAGCTCGCCGCTCCCCAACCTGCCGGGTTCCTGGCTGCCAGCCACGATCATCCCCACGGGCGAGTCGTCTGCGTCTAGCCGCACGGCGATCAAATTGGAAAGCCCAAGCCGTTCTGCCTTTTGCCGAAGCCAGCCGGGCCCGTCGGAGGCCTGGCGCGCATCGAACCAC
>DATNET010000288.1:0-7934 GCA_035606745.1 Tepidiformaceae bacterium | reverse complement strand
CGTCGGCCTCGCGGTCACCGTACTGAGGGGTGGTGGCTGGTTGGCGGGTTAGAGAGGGCGCTTGGCGGGCATGCCGGGGCGGCGGGGGTAGCGTGGCGGGGATGGGCTGACTTTCGTGAAGAACGCGACTCGCAAGGTTTGGCTGATGCTGTCGCGCATCGCGACGTCACCGGCGGTGGCGACGCCGACGGTTTCCATGGCGGCGGCTGCCTCGCCCAGTTCGGTGCCTAGCGTGCTGCCCTTGGGGAGGGCGACGATGCCGTGCATCGCGGCGAGAGGGGCGGTGTATTCGAGGAGCTCGCGCAGCGGGGCGACGGCACGGGCAGTCACGACCTCTGCCGTTTCTCGGAGCATGGTGTGGCCCGCGGTCTCGGCGCGCTCAGCGACGACGTGGACGTTGGTCAGCGCGAGTTGGCTAGCCATGGCTTCGAGAAGGCGGGCCCGCTTTTGGAGAGGTTCGACGAGCCAGACTTCGGTGTTGGGCAGGATTGCAGCGACGACCATCCCGGGAAAGCCGCCGCCGCTGCCAACGTCGATGAGCGAAGCGGGGGGCTGGCCATCGCGGTGCTGGATGACGAGCCGCAAGAGTTCCAAGGCCTCCGCGTAGTGGCGCGCGGGCCATTCATCGGGGGGTACGGAAGTGACGCGCACCGCAGGCGCGGCATCGAGCAATAAGCGGGCGTGTCCCTGCAAGAGCGGGAGCCAGCGGCCGGGAGCTTCAAACCCTAAAAACAGCCCTGGAAGGCCATCCCAGCGGAGTTTTGGGCACATTTTCAAGGCACGTTCACGCGATCGATGATACATTCTCTCTATGACCGAAGAATCCCAAAGCGGAATAGCTACGCAGGTCACGCTTGGCGAAGCACTCCGCGAATACCTCCAAGGCCTCAAGCCAGAGGCGCGCGCTGCACAGGAAAATTACGTTCGTAAGTACGTCGAACACGCTGGCGAGAGCACCAGCATTGCGAGCCTGACGGGAAGCCGGGTGGAGTCGTACGCGGAAGCGCAGATCCGATCCGCCGACCCGAATGCGCCTGAACGGGTCGCGGCGCTGAAGGCGTGGTTCCAGTATTTGAAGAAAAAAGGCTATGCCGGCCAGAATTTCGGTATCCACATTCGCGTTCGCCGCGTTGCGGGCCGCAATTCGGGGCAGCAAGTACGGATTGAACAGACGCCGATTGAGATGACTGCCGATGGGCTTGAAGCGCGGAAGAAGGAATTGCAGGACCTGAAGGCGACGCGGCCCGCGATCGTCGAAGCGATTGCGCTTGCGCGGGAGGACAAGGACTTTCGCGAGAACGCGCCGCTCCAGGCTGCCCGCGAACAGCTCGGCATGACGGATGGGCGTATCAAGCAGCTCGAATCCGACCTCAAGCGTGCGGTTGTGGTGGAACGGACTTCGGAAGACATCTCGTCGATGGGTTCCACGGTGACGGTGACGCGCATTGATACCGACAAGCAGGCTACGTTCACGCTTGTGGGCGGCCGCGAAGCGAATGCGACCGAGAAGAAGATTTCGATCGAATCGCCGGTGGGCCGCGAATTGCTTGGGCGCCGTGTTGGTGAGCAAGTTTCGGTCGTCGTGCCGTCGGGCGTCGTGCAGTATCGCGTGGACGAGATCAAGCACTCCTCGTAGGGCATGTCCCGGGCAATTTCTTTACCGGGCTTATGCGCAGCTTTCCGGTCGCGATCGTAGATTGATGTGGGAAGCCGCGAGCGCAATCGCAGGCGACCGCGAGGTCAACCCGGGGTTCCACCGATAACGGCTTAGGGGCCGGGGTGACGATACTTCCCACACTTTAATAACGTGCGCTCTGGTGCACGTTCTCCCGCGAAGGAGCGTCCCATGCTGGTAGTTGGTGACGTCAAGTGTTTGCATTGTGGGTACTTGAGTGGCCAGTGGGTTGGCGTGAGCGGGGCGCCACTGACGGTGAAGGGCTTTCGAGCGACCCCATCATCCGACGCGCCGGCACCCGAGGCGGATACCACGGCTCTGATCCGTTGCGTGCGCTGTGCCGGGCCCGTGTTCCTGGACGAAGCGACGGCGGTGAGCAACAGTTCGCGGCTACGCCGTATCCGGCGGCTTCGGGAGCAGATCGCCGCGCTCGAAGAGCACAAGAACCGCGCCGCCTGACGGATTCACGGGCTCGGGGTGCCACGTCCGTTCGGCGGAGTAAGGCGCCTAGGCGCCGCTGCCGCCGGCGCCATCGCCCAATTCGACGATGCCGACGGGTTCCAACGCGCGTTCCCCGGAGCGCTCGAGCCGCGGTTGTTCGGCCCGCCTGCCCAGGCGCTCGGGCCTTTCTGCCCGTTTCCAGCGTGGCGCGTGCCACGCTTTCGCCAACAGCACGAACAGCATCGCAGTGAGGAGAAGGGCGAACAGGTCCACATGGAGGTGGTCGTTTGGGTAGAGCGCGAGGCGCTGTATTCCCCAGCCGAAGGCGAGCACGAGTGCGAACTGGTTGCGCGCTGCTCCGTGTAGCGCGGGCAAGAGTGCGAGCGCGGCGGGGACCACGATGACGGTGTCCTGGAGATAGAGATGCGGGTCGGAGAGTACGGCCGCCAAGGAGACGGCCAACCATTCGATGCGGAAGTCGCGATCCACACCCCCCGGGGCCGGCGCGCCTGAAGCGGCGAGGCCACTCCCCGAGCGGCCGGCCCCGCGCCGTTCATTGGCCAGCAGCGCCACTGCGGCAAGAGAGGCCACGGCCAGGGCCGTGGAAGCCAGGGGGCGCGTTATCGAGGCGCCGTGGCCGAGGGTCGCTGCGATTGCTCCGGAGTAATCGATCATGAGGTTCGGTGCGACGCCGTTGCCGTTGGTGGCGGTCGAGCCGAGGACGAAGCCGGGGTATTGCAGGGCAGTGGGGACGCCGACCATGGCGATCGACCCGACGACGGCGGCCAGGGCGATGGGGACGAGCGTTGCGAGAGTCTGCCAGCGGCGCTTGGCGAGGATGAAGATGCCGACCGGAATGAGGAGTTCGGGTTTGATGAGCAGCGGCGCGAAGGCGAGGCCGGCCCAACGGTCGCGGCGCTGTTCGAGCAGCAGAGCGCCCGCCGCCCACGACGCCTGGAGGAGGAGCGAAAACTGTCCGAGGCGCAGGCCGAAGGTGACGGGGTAGAGGGTCAGGTAGCCGAGGACGAGGACGACCTGCCAGCGGCGCGAAAGGCCGGGCGTGAGCCGCAGGAGCAGCCAGCTGTTGAGGGCGAGCAAGCCAATGCTGAACACCGTCCAGAGCTGGTAGGCCTGCTGGAGGGAGAGGTGGGTGAGCGGCCAGTAGACGAGCGCGAAGAATGGCGGGTTGAAGTACATCAGGAGGCCGCTGCCACCGACCTGGCGTCCGGCGGCGAGGTGCTCCGCGGCGCGGATAGTCTCCGTATCGTAGAGGTGGGACGCCATCCCGCTGCCGACGACATGGCCGGCCGCGTAGAAGGCAGTGAAGTCTTCGCGTACCCAAAACGGGTGTGTGCGCCCGAAGAAATCGTGGGCGACTTCGCGCCATGGGCCGGCGCCAGCCACGAGGAAGACGAGGCAGATGCCGAAGGCAGCGATGGCCTCACGGCTGGTTGCTAAGCGGGCGAACGCCCGCGCCCTGTTCCCGGCTGATTCCGCACTTTCTGTGCTATTGGTCGAATCCTCACGCCCCCGCTGCCTCCCCCGGTCCCGCTCACGATTGTTCGCTTCCGCCGTCAAGCGTCCCCTCCGTCCGTGTCGCGCATTACCTTCGATAGTCGTTTAGGGCGGGGAAACAAACCGTAAGAGTAGACATAGCGTCACACCCTCGAAATATGCAGCAGTCAGCAATCCCGAGTGGGGGAGGATGTGGCCGCCAGGAACTGACGGGACCGAGGGCGGCAGCGTTAGGGCGCTACCACTCCTTGCCGATGCCGCCACGGCCGCCGAAGAAGCCGGCCGGCCAGTTGCGGCCGGTGATCATGGCCTTGTCGATGTCTTCCTTCGAGGCGATCCCCGCATCCGCGATGGCGCGGGCCTCTCGATACGCGGCGCCGAAGATGCGGTTCAGCAGGAAGCCGTAGGTGCCGGGCGTGTCGCGCACCATCGAGACGGCCTTGCCCTGGGCCTCGGCGAGCTGCTTTGCCGCCTGGATTGTTTCCTCGCTCGAATCGGATGTGTAGATGACCTCGCACATGCGCATCGTGGTCACCGGGTTCGAATAGTGCATGCCCACGAAGAGCGCCTTGCGGGCTTCGGAGACATCCCGGGCCACTTCGGCGATGACGAAGCCGGAGGTATTGGAGGCGAAGATGGCCGACGGTTTGGCGACGCCATCGAGTTCGGCGAACACGGCCTGCTTGAGTTCCAGCTTCTCCGGCACTGCTTCGATGATGAGGTCGCAATCGGCGAGCGAGCCGAGATCCGTGCTGAAGGAGACGCGGGCCATCGCGGCAACGGCGTCATCGAATCCCAGCTTGGCGCGTTCGACGGCGCGCTTCATGCCCCATTTGCCATCGCAGAGGGCGTGGCGCGTGGCCTCGATGGCCTCATCGTTGATGTCGCGGACGACGACGGGGATGCCGGCGATCGCGGTGACCTGGGCGATGCCGCCACCCATGATGCCGCCGCCGAGCACACCGACCTGCTTGACCTCTTCGAACTTCATCTTGAACTCCTCGTTGAAGCGTATGGGCGAAATACTACTGGACGGAGCGGGGGGCTGATGCCCGGACGCGCGGCTCAGCTAGAATCGCTAGACCGTCTGCACGAGGAGCGCCCATGACCCGCACCGTCTACGTTGTCCCGCACTGCCACTGGGACCGGGAGTGGTATCAGCCGCAGGAGCTGTTCCGGTGGCGGCTGGTGCAGATGATCGACGAGCTGATCGACCACATGGAATCGCACCCGGAGTTTGGCTGCTTCAATCTCGATGGGCAGACGATCGTGATCCAGGACTACCTGGAGCTTCGGCCGGAAAACGAAGGCCGGCTGCGGGCGCTGATCGAGAGCGGCCGCGTGGTTATCGGCCCGTGGTGGGTGCAGCCGGACGAATTTCTGCCGAGCGGGGAATCGCATATTCGCAGCTTCCAGAAAGGCATCCGGGCAGCGGCGAAGCTGGGCGGTTCGCTGCGGGTGGGGCATTGCGCCGACCAGTTCGGGCACATCGCGCAGATGCCCCAGATCATGAGCCAGCTCGGTTTGACCAGCGCATGCCTGTGGCGCGGGGTGCCCGATTCCGTGCCCGCCTGGAGCTTCTACTGGCAGGCACCGGATGGGACAAGGCTGCCAGTCCTGTACCTGCGCAACAGCTACTCGAGCGGCTGGCGACTGCCGAACGACCCGCAGGAGCTGCTGGAACGCGTGCGCCGCCAGGAGCGAGACCTGCGCGAGCACGAGCCCGCGGTGCTGATGAATGGCACGGACCATTCGCGGATGGAAAAGCAGGTCCCCGCGGCGCTGCAGGCGGCGGCAGGCACGGCGGAGGCCGCGGGCTACGAGTTCCGGTTCGCGACGCTGGCGGAATATGAGCAGGCGGTCTTTGCGGCCGGGATCGATGAACATGTGCATGCAGGCGAGTTGCGATCGCCGGACCGATCCAATGTGCTCGTCGGCGTGCTTTCGGCGCGGGCGAACATCAAACAGCGGGACTTCGAAGTATCGTCGGCGCTCGAACGGTATGCCGAGCCACTTGAACTGCTTTCGTACCTCCACCACGGCCCGGATGGCACACCGGCGCTGCGGCATGCGTGGGGACTTGCGCTCGAAAATTCGCCGCACGATTCCATCTGCGGCTGCAGCGTGGACCAGACGCATCGTGAGATGTTCCCGCGGTACGACCGGGCGGAGCAGCTCGCGGACGAGATCGCGCGGGAATCGATGGCGCACCTGATCTCGCGGCTGGAAGTGCCGGCCGGTGGAGGCCTCGCGGTCTTCCGGCCGGTGCCCCACGCAGCGGCGACTCTCGAGTGCGAGGTACCCGATAGCTGGGTGGACGGGGACCTGAAGCTTCCGGATGGCACGCTTGTGCCGTTCACGGTCGGGCCGGCGACGCCGCCGGAAGTGCTTGGTGGAGGAGAGACCACACCGTACGGGGCGGTCCGCCACCTGGCGTTTATTCGCGAAGGGCGCTACGACAGCCAGTACGTGGAGGCGCAGGCCTGGGAACTGGCGAATCGGCACCTCACGGTGGAGACGGTCGTTGGGCAGGACATCTGCGTGGTCGATTGTGACGCCGTGCGGGAAGAGGTGCGCCAGGTCGCGGCGAACGGGCTCGCCGATTCGGCCGAGGTCCGGGTCATCCGATCGGGGCGTCGCACGCTGCGGGCTGTACTGCCGGCGAGCGATACGGTCGGGCTCGAGCTGTTGTGCCCCGCGGAGCCAGCGACGCCGCCGCGGCCAACAACGGACATCGCGGCCACGGAGGACAGCATCGCGAACGGGTACTACGACGTGCGCTTCAAGAAGGGCCGGCTGCGGATCCGGGATTGGGTGCACGGCGTGGACCTGGATAATGCCAACGCGTTCGTCGATGAGGGCGACCGGGGTGACGAGTACAACGCAGACATCCTGCTCGATGCCGTTGTCGAACCGCTCGAAAGCGAAGTGCTTTCCATCACCCACGATGCGGTTTCGGCGACGCTGCGGTACATGACGCTGCTTGAGGTGCCGGCCGCCCTGAACAAGAAGCGTACGCGCCGCCTCAAACGGGAGACAGCGATCCTCCCGATCGTGACGGAAGTCACGCTGTGGGCAGGGCTGCCACGGATCGATTTCCGTGTGAGCCTGGAAAACACCGCTGAAGACCACCGGCTGCGTGCCCTCTTCCCGCTTCCGTTCGCGGTCGAGACGGCGTGGACGGAGAACCAGTTCCATGTGGCGCAGCGGTGGCTGACGCCACCGGCGTGGAACGGCGTGAGCCTCGAACGGCCGCCCACGACGTTCCCGCAAAAAACGTTCGCCGCGTTCGAGGCGGAGGGCCGCGGCCTGGCTGTGTTCAACCGCGGCATGCAGGAAGGCGAAGTGGTGCAGGACGAGAAGGGACGGCAGGCGTATGCGCTGACGCTGCTGCGGTGCGTCGGGTGGCTTTCGCGGCCGGACCTGGTGTCACGCCGCGGCGGCGCGGGGCCGACGATCGCCACGGCGGATAGCCAGATGCCCGGCGAGCACACGTTCGAGTACGCGCTCACGACCTACCGAGGGGGCTGGCAGGAGGCGCTGATCCAGCCGATGGCCCATAGCTTCGCGCACCCGCCGCTTGCCTACGCGACGAACGAGCATGAAGGCTCCGTTGCCGGGAGCATGCCGCTGGCGGTGTTCGGTTCGCCCCAGACCGTGCCCTCCGCGATGCACCGGGGCGATAGCGATGGCGCGCCGATTATCCGGGTGTTCAACGCTTCGGCATCGGCGGCGGAAGCGGGTATTCGCGTGCCCGCCGGCTCGCATGGCGCGGGGCTGGTCGACCTGATGGAACAGCCAAAAGGAGAGCCGGCATCGGTCAGCGGGGCGTGTCACTTTCCGCTTCGGCCATGGGAGATTGCGACGCTTCGCTTCGGCCGGCGGTAGGCGGCGAAGGAGCGAGGGGGCGAGGGTGCGACGAGCCTCGAGTTGCTGCACATAATCCGAACCGCGCATGTTAGTAAGCGGACCGATGTTGCGCGCCAGAGATACGAGGCCGAAGTCAGTCGCCTAAAGGGCTGGCGGTAGGTGAATCGTCATCGGTCCGCTTACTGACGTGCGCGGTTCGGATTGGCGTGGTCCCAGGCTAGCGGATGCCCCGCCTTCAGGGCAGGGTGCGGGGCTTCAGGCGCGGGGGTCTTGCGCGGCCAGCGCGGAGGCTGCTTCCGCAGTGCCGCTGCCGTTGCCCCGGCGGATGATGCCGAGGACGCGCGATACCGCCTCATTGAGTTCCGAAATGCCGAGCCAGTGGGCCATCCCGGCGTAGACGGCGAGGCCAGCGGTGGTGCCCGCGAACGCGATT
>DATNET010000279.1:0-2463 GCA_035606745.1 Tepidiformaceae bacterium | reverse complement strand
TACAGTGAACCATATGGTTCACTATCAAGCCCGCCTCGACGCAACGTTCGCCGCGCTCTCCGATGTCACCCGGCGCGGCGTGCTGGAGCAGCTCGGGGATTCAGATGCCTCGATCACCGACCTTGCCCAACGGTTTCGCATGACCCTCACGGGCATGAAGAAGCACGTCAGCATCCTGGAGCAGGCGGGGCTCGTGACCACGGAGAAGGTCGGGCGCGTACGAACCTGCACGCTCGGACGCCGCCGGCTGGAAGAAGAGGCCGCCTGGATCGAGCGGCACCGCGAACTCTGGAGCGCGCGCTTCGACGCGCTGGATAAGCTTGTCGATCACTTGAAACGCAAGGAGAAGGCAGATGCCCAAAGCAAAAGAAGGTAGTTCCGCCGCCACCAACCGCACCGTTGTGGAGCGCAAGTCCGACCACGAACTCGTCGTGACGCGAACGTTCGATGCCCCGGCGCACATCGTCTTCGAGGCGTGGAGCAATCCCGAATTGTTCAAGCTTTGGTGGGTCCCGAAGTCGGCGGGCATGTCGCTGGTCTCGTGCGACATGGACGTTCGCACCGGGGGCGCGTATCGCCTCGTGTTCAGCCATCCGGCCTTCGACCAGCCGATGGCGTTCTTCGGCACGTACCGGGAAGTGACGCCGAACAAGCGCATCGCATGGACGAACGAGGAAAGCGACGAGGGCGCCGTGACCACGGTGACGTTCGAGGAAAATGCCGGCAAGACGCGGGTCACCTTCCACGAACGCTACCCCACGGAAGCGGCCCTCGACGAAGCCCTCGCCGGCTCGGCGGAAGGCCTGCCCGAACAGTTCGCGCAGCTGGATGAGTTGCTCGCAGACAGATCGTGACCACACCGCGGCCACCGGTGCATGGAAGGGATGCCGATGAAACGCACGATCACCGCCGCGCCGGCCAGTCCGGCGCCACGTGAGGACGATATGCTCAGACGCGATTTCCTGAAGACGGCCATGGCGACCGCCGTGCTGACAGCCACTCTTCCCATTCAAGCCAAGAAGACCCTCGCCGTCCCGAACGGAAACTTTGCCGACGTCGATGGCCAGCATCTCTTTTACAGCGTGCATGGCGCCGGCAAGCCGCTCATTCTTCTCCACGGTGGCATCGACCCGGACAGCTTCGGGAGCAATCTGGCGGAACTGGCCAAGGGCCGGCGGGTGATCGCCCCCCATCTGCAGGCACATGGGCGCACGCCAGACACCGACAGGCCGCTGCGCAGTGAAACGATGGGCGACGACATCGCCGCTTTGATCGGTCACCTGAACCTCGGCAAGGCCGACGTCATGGGTTACTCGCTGGGTTCCGGCGTCGCGCTGCAGACCGCCATCCGCCATCCGCATGTGGTCGACCGGCTCGTGCTCGTGTCCGCGGCGATGAGGCAGGACGGTTTTTATCCGGAGGGAGTGGCGGCCTTCAAACAGCTGGAGGCCAACGCTGCCACGCTCGGCCCTGCCGTCAAGGCATCGCCGTTGGGGAAGGCCTATCCCGATGTCGATTGGACCAAGCTCTTCAGGAAGGTCGGTGACCTGACCAAACGCCCTTGGGACTGGAGCGCCGACGTCGCCAGGCTCAAGGCACGCACACTGCTGGTCTATGCCGACGCTGACGCCATCCGGCCCGAACACATGGTCGAGTTCTGGAAGGCGTTGGGCGGCGGTCAGCGCGATGCCGGCATCGATGGCTCCCTGCGGCCCGCAAACGAGTTCGCCATCCTGCCGAACACCACCCACTACACGCTCCCCGTCGAGCCGATGCTGCCGGAGATCGTCGAACGCTTCCTCGGAGCTGCATCGAAGGCAGCAGGTTAGGGGCCCGCGACATGCCACCGCGGACACGTGATGGCCCATGGGTGGGGATGGTTGCGATGTGCTAGCCGGCAGGCACCATCCGCCCGGTTGCCGGCTTCGAGCAATGCTTCCCGGCGGGTCCGGGGTTGGCTTTGCGGTTCGGCAATGTCAGGTATCGGCCGACAGCAAACAGACGAAGCCTCTTGCTCTGCACGTTTGGCGTGCCGAACACCGCGAGAAGCAAGAGCAGCGCACGATGCATCGAGGCACCTGACATCCCGATGCGGCCGAACCGTTCGCCCCACGCGGACAACCGTTGGTCACGCGCCCTCGCCCCGTTCGTCACAAACCCGCGGCGGCACGCCGACACCACTGCGCAGACTCCTGGTCATCGTCATCGTGCCGAGGCATCCGCATGGTCCATCGCCTGCTTGCGCTGCTGGCCGGTGCGCTCGCCTTGATCGGCGCATTCGCCGCCGTCGGCCTGCGCGCCGCCGAAGCAACCTCACCGCAACCGGAGATCTTCGCGCCCGGCGCGATCTCCGGCCCTGTCGGTGTGGACTGCCTCACCTTCGCGCCCGACGGCGCCACCGTGTACTTCGACCAGCAGGCGGGTGCGAGCGGCTTCATCATGGAATCGCACCGCACGCGCGAC
>DATNET010000239.1:0-3557 GCA_035606745.1 Tepidiformaceae bacterium | reverse complement strand
TAGCGTTTGGTGGTGCGCTCTTCAGCCGCGGCCACTTCCGAGGCTGGAACTGTCACTTCAACGGCGCGCTCGACGCCGGTGGTGGTCTTGGGGTTGAGCTGTATCTCCATCGCTGGAATATAACGGTGGCGGGGGCATATCCCGTCGCGTCAGTCCGGCGCCATCCCAGTGGTCATCTGCTGGGTGCGACGAACGGCAGCGAGACTCCCACCAACACGCCTCCCTCCGGACTCGGCTGGAGCGTTGCGCAGCGCGCGACGGCAGCTATGACGCCGCGTTTGCCGTTGCGATGCACGTGGCTTTCGACCGAGAGCCCGCTCCATGTGCCGATGGCCGCTGCGAGTGGCAGATCGCTCACCCAATGGACGTGTTGATAGAGGCGAGCGAATCCAATTGCCGACGCCGTCGTGTACGCAAACGGGCCGAAGTAGCGCGCGAATCCCGGACGCCAGGCCGCGGTCTCTCCGGTCAGCGCCGAGGCCATCGCGAACGCCGCGGCCGTGTGGCCGGAAGGGAACGACACGAATGGACCGTTCCCTCTGTGGAAGCCACGGGCCCACTCGAAATTTTCCGTTGTCTTCACTCCTGGAAGGGCGCGTCCGGCAATCCCCTTTCCCAGGGCTGTCACTCCAGCGGCGAGCAGCACGGCCGCGGTGAGGTGCATCCCCGCGCCATAGAGTTGCGGGCTCCCGGACAAGCGACCGGCGGCGATGAATCCCGCCCCAAGAAGGAACGGTCCCGGGCCCCCAGCGAACGCGAGGGCCTGACTCGCGCTGTGCAAAGGCTCGTCCTTTTGCCAGCCCGCCTCCTGGAATTCCGCAGATACCGGCTTGTCCAGAGGGGCGACGGCAACGGTGGCAATTACTGATAATCCGCCGCCGAGCAGCTCACGCTTCGTGATCCAGGGCGGGGTCGAATCAGGCTGGGCACCGGCTATGCTTACGGACGAATTCGACGAAGCCGCGGCGATGCTGTCGCCGGCTGTCGATTGTGCGTGCATGGGGGCGAGAGGGAGCGCAAGTACGCTCATCGTAATGAGGACATGTTCCCGCAGTTTCATGCCGCGTCTGGGTGTTGGAGATGACGCGGGCACGCAATTGTGCGTCTTCTGGTTCGATCGATCGGGAACTGGCACACAGGGGAACAGTAGGAGTCGCGTCTGGCGGGTGCAACTAAAGTTGACGCGAATTCCTCGGATGGCCGGTCAGTGCGAGGAGGGGGACTCGAACCCCCATGGTGTTAACCGCCAGCTCCTAAGGCTGGTGCGTCTACCAATTTCGCCATCCTCGCGCGATGCAGAGCGAAAAATAAGCGGCCGGGATACTATTACGCATCCCGGCCGCTGCCCGATGGCAATGACCTGGCTACTGGCCCAGGCGGATGTTCACCACAGCGTTTTGCGCGCCACCGCGGCCGTCAGGAGCCGCGACGTTGAGGCTGATGTAGTCGCCGGCTTTCATGGAGTTGAGAACGCCCTGAAGATCGGCGACCGAGTTGATCTGCTTCCGCGGTGTCGGGTACAGCACCTCGGTGATCACCATGCCCGGCTGCAGCTTGCCGTATGACGTGCCCAAACTGACAACGTCCGTGACCAGCACACCGTGGTTCGGGAAACCGGCTGGACGCTGATCCGGCGGCGGCAGCGGCGCGATCGTGGCGCCGAGCTTGGCGCCCGCGACACCCTTGGTGGAAGTTGGGTTGGCGCTCGCCTGCGTTGCAGTCGTAGAGTCGGATGGGCGCGGTGCGAGCTTGACGTCCACCGCCATCTTCTTGCCGTAACGGACGTACTCGAGGTGCACGGTCTCGCCTGGCGCGTGGTTGCGTATTACACGCTGCAGCGAGCTCACGCGATCCGCAGGCTGGCCGTCGGCGCTGATGATGACGTCGCCTTCCTGCAATCCTGCCTTGCGCGCCGGGTTGTCCGGTGTGTCAGGATTGAATCCCTGAACGAGGACACCGTACACGTGATCCAGTTTCGCGACGGCGGCTGCATCTGCATCCACCTCGCTTATCTGAACGCCGAGAATTCCGAACCTGACGTGACCGTGTGCGATGAGGTCGTCCATGACTTTCTTCGCGAGTGTGATCGGGACGGCGAATCCGTATCCTGCGTAGTAGCCGGTTTCACTCGCTATCGCGTTGTTGATTCCGATCACTTCGCCGCGCGTGTTTATGAGCGGGCCGCCAGAGTTGCCGGGGTTGATTGCCGCGTCTGTCTGGATGAGATCCGAAATCGCGTAACGATCGCTGCCGAGCAGTCCAGGCAGTGAGCGATTTTTCGCACTCACGATGCCGGCGGTGACGGTGAAGTCGAGAACGCCGAGCGGATTTCCAATTGCAACGACCCACTCGCCGACCTTGGCCTTGGTATCATCACCGAGCGGGATGGTCGGAAAGTTGTTGCCGTCGATCTTGAGAACAGCAACGTCCGTCGATGGATCGTGTCCGATGACCTTTGCGGCGAAGACGCGGCCATCCATGAGCTTCACGTGAATCTGATCGGCGACGGTCGTGTGATCCGCGCCGGTGATTACGTGGTTGTTGGTGAGGATGTAACCGTCCTTCGTAACGATGAAGCCCGAGCCGCTGGCTTCCTCTACCGATGGCCGCGCCTGCGGCTGACCGAAGTCGAAGAACTGTTCCATTCCGGGCGGAAGCATGCCGCGCGGAATCTGTTGTCGGATGCGCGTAGGTGCGCGGCTCTTGGTGTCTACCTGAATCGAGACAACTGCCGGCGTGGCGTGGTCTGCGATCGATGAGAATCCGGCTGACGGTGCACCGCCTGGTGCGACGGCGGCGACTGTTGAGCCATCCTGAGCGAAGCCGAGTCGCGTCCAACCCTTGCCGGACGCCAGAAGAACGCCGCCGATGAATGCTACCGCGACCGCGGTTCCCCAGCGGACACGTGATGATATGGGAGGCATGAAGGTGAAAGGTAAAGAGGAATCTGGAACGATGGGGCTTGCCCCATCCTTGCATTTAAAACACCGGAGACGACGTTCGGTTCGTATCGAACATAGCGTGCCACGTGGATGGTGCAGGGGCAGGTCCCCGGGGCCGGCATGTCCTGATGCCGGGCGGGCGTGGGGCCTGCCCGGCATCAGACAGCCGGTACTACGTGGGAGCGTCGTCGGGGCAGGCACGGGGGCCTGCCCTTACGGTTACTTCTTGTCTTCGTCGACGATCTCGTAGTCGGCTTCGACTACGTTATCGTCTGCGGGCTTCTCGGCCTCTGGTGCGGCCGCCGGCTCGCCGGGCTGCGCGGTCTGGTTCTGGGCCTGGTAGAAGGCCTGGCCAGCCTCGCTGTACAGCTTGGTCAGCTCCTCCGAAGCGGCGTTGATGGCCGACACGTCGTCGCCACGCAGAGCCGTACGCGCCTTCTCGACGCCTTCCTCGAGCCGCTTGCGCATGTCGTCGCCGAGCTTGTCGCCCCATTCCTTGGAGTTCTTCTCGACTTCGTAGGCAAGCGAGTCCAGACGGTTGCGTGCATCGATCTGCTCGCGACGCGTCTTGTCTTCGCTTGCGTTCTTCTCGGCGTCCTTGACCATGCGATCGAT
>DATNET010000232.1:0-2851 GCA_035606745.1 Tepidiformaceae bacterium | reverse complement strand
ACACCGTCTCTACCGGAAAGCGGTTCACGCTGCATCAGCTAACGCTCGTCGACGGCGATCCCACCAGCTATGTTGTCGATGGAAGCATCGAGAAGATGACGGCGCGCAGCATCGCCGGCATCACGTTATGGAGCACGCGCTACGGGCCCGTCATCTCGGCACCGCGCATGGGCCTGAATTGGACCGACAAGGTCGCGTTCGCGCTGCAGGACGCCAATCGGAACAATGCCCGCGGCCTCGACCAGTGGCTGCAATACGGTCGCGCCAGCAACGTGGCGGACGTACGCAAGGCCCTGCAAAGCTTGGGCACACCGTGGGTCAACACGATCGCCGCTGACCGCCATGGGGACGTCCTGTATGCCGATGGCAGCGTGGTGCCCGATGTGGATGCGGCACAGCTCGAGCGTTGCACGCCCGATGGCGTAGCGCGACGGCTGCGGGGCACCGGCTTGATCGTGCTCGACGGTTCGCGCAGCGACTGCGACTGGCGTCGTGATCCGACCTCTCGAGTGCCCGGCATCATGCCCATCGAGCGCCTGCCGGTCGCGGTGCGCAGCGACTGGGTGATGAACAGCAACGACAGCTTCCTCTATACGAACCCTGCGCAGCACTTCGAGGGCATCTCGCCGATGGTCGGCACGGCGCGGGTGGAAAGCCCGCGTACGCGTTCGAGCCTGCTCGAAATTCCGGCGATGCTAGTTGCAGGGCCCGGCGGCAAGGCGACGCCCGAAGGCATCGAGCGGCAACTCTTCGCAGATCACAACCTGCTCGGAGAACAGGTCTTGCCCGACCTGCTCGCGGCGTGCGCGAACCTGAACGATGCTATGACCGATGCCGCCGCGCTGCGCGAAGGCTGCGCGGCGTTGCGCGCTTGGGATCGCACCGACAGCGTGGAGTCGCGCGGAGCACACTTGTTCCGCGAATTCTGGCGGCAGGCGCGGTCGTTGCCCAACGTTTACCGGCATCCTTTTGACGTGCACCGTCCGGTGGAAACGCCCACTGGCCTGAACATGGCCGATCCCGCGGTGGCGACGAAAGTTTGGGATTCGCTGGCCAAGGCGGTGAAGCGGGTGCGCGATGCCGGGTTCGCACTCGATGCGCCGCTTGGCGCCGTACAGCGGCCGGCCACCGTAGACGAAGCGATTCCGCTGCACGGGGGCGAGCCGTTCGAAGGCGTACTCAACATGCAATCGATGGGCAATGGCAGAGGCAGCTTGGCCCCTGGCGGCTATCGCATCGACTTCGGCACCAGCTACGTCCAGGTGGTGGGCTTCGACGAGCGGGGGCCGCGAGCGCAGGCGTTGCTTACGTATGGCCAGTCGTCCGACCCGGCCTCGCCGCACGCGACAGATCAGTTGCGCCTTTTCTCCGCCAAGCAATGGCCACGCTTGCCCTTCCACCCGGAGGACGTAGCCCGTGAGCGGGTCGGGCCTGTGTTGGAACTGCGACGCTGAACGTCGGCTTGTGCACGTGGATCGGCGAACTCGCTCGTGCAGCATGCCATAGGGTGGCGGGCGGCTTCCCGCACCAGCCGACAGTCGACCGCGCGTGATCTTCAACAGTAACCGGGGCTGATCAATTAGCTGGTTAAGTACCGGCATCATGGACGCCTCGGCGTGTGTCGACGCGTCGATCAGAGTGAATACAAGATTCGATGCTGGGCCGCGAGCGGCGCTATCCGCCCGAATGCCGAAGGCGGTCAACGGCGGCAAACGACCCGAAGCGGAAGTCGCGGTCGGCGCAAACCGGTCGTTGCGACGGCTCGCGATAGCGTGCCACGGAGCCGCCGTGGCGCCTCACCGGCCTTTCTTGACCCCGTGATGGCAACAGCGTAGCGTCACCCGCGTTCTGGAGTACGTCCATAAGGGAGAAGATGCTCTTGCAGAGCGGCCGTAGCTGTCGGGCTTGTCCTGAGGATTACTTCAATCTACCCATCATTCACTGCTGACGCAACGCAGGCGGGAAAGGTCTGGCGTATCGGGTACATCGTCAACTCTCCCGACCTGCTGCGTGCCGACGAGGTTATCCGGTGATGCAACGGCGGACTTTTGTGGGCGCGATATTTTGTGCGCTCGCCACTTCGCCAAAAGCTTCTGTCGCTCAGCAGCGTAAGGTGTGGCGCATCGGCGTGCTCATCAATCGGTCTGCTCCGGGAGCCCCTGATGAGGCCTTCCTCGCCGGCATGCGCGACCTCGGCTACGTCGAAGGTCAAGACTTCGTCATGGAATACCGCTGGGGCAGCGGGCAGGAGGATCGCCTGACCGTTCTCGCAGCCGAACTGGTCGCGCTCAAGGTGGATGTGATCCTAGCCGCCGGAGCGCAACCCATCCAGGCAGCCAAAGCAGCGACGTCGACCATTCCCATCGTGATGGCCGCAGTGAACGATCCCGTCACCCGTGGCTTTGTGGCAAGTCTTGCGCATCCGGGCGGCATGATCACGGGCCTTGCGCTGGCTTCCGAAGACACCGCGGGCAAGCGGCTGCAGATGCTGAAGGAGGTTGCTCCGCGCGCGAGCCGCGTCGCGGTGCTCGTTTCGCCGATGGGTGATCCTGTTCGCGAAGCGTTGACCAAGGCGGCAAAGCCCCTTGGCGTCCGGCTGCAGTTCGTTATTACCCCCGAGCGCGCCCAGGACCTCCAGAGCGCGTTCGCAGAGATGACCGCCGGCAGGGCCGAAGCCCTGTACGTCGACTTGAACCCCCGCACCGGTAACATGGGGCAGGCCATCGTCGACCTGGCAGCTCGACAGCAATTGCCAGCGATTTACGAGACGAAAGGTTTTGTCGAGGCGGGTGGCCTCATTGCCTATGGGCCCTCGGTGCCGGACTCGTACCGCCGCGCCGCGGGCTATGTC
>DATNET010000205.1:0-8251 GCA_035606745.1 Tepidiformaceae bacterium | reverse complement strand
GCGACGAACAGCCGCGCGGCACCGAAGCGCTCACGGCGTGGGCCGCGGCGATGGAGGGCGATGCCGAAGTCGACCGTGCGGGCAACGCGTACACGCTCGCCGTCGTGCAGGCAGCGCGGATGGATGGTGCGGATTTCCTTTCCGATGTTGCCGCGTCGCTGCCTGCACTGGCCGGGCCGCTTCGTGCGGCAGAGGTCGCCTTGCGGGAGGAAGTGAAAGCGCTCGCGCCGCTGATCACGCTCTTCCCGTTTCCGACAGGCGGGCATGGGAACGTGAACAATGAAGGATTGCGGCGAGGGGCGGCGATGGCGCTGCATCGTGCGGCCGCACACGAGCGCGTCGCCGCCGCCGCGATCGCGGAGTCGCTGGAACTGCTCGAATCTGATTAGCACGGTGGCAGCCGTGGTTGCGGTCGCGGTGCGGGCTAGCTAGTCGTCCGCGGCATCGCAGCCCGGCATGCGGGAGAGCAAGCGCGCGAGATGGTGTTCGACCCATATCGCCGGGCGCTCGGAGCGCAGGCTGGGGGCGCTCATGTTGAAGCGGTCTTGTTTCTTGCGCAGCTCCCGCGCGGCGTCCTCGTAACGGCTCAGAAGCATGCGGATGCCAGGCAGGTAGTCGGGCCAGGCGTCCTGGGCACGAGCAGAATCGCAGAGGCTGGCGTGGCGGGCATCGAGTTCATCGAGGCGCTGTTGATCCCGCTCTATTTCGCGAGCGAGGCCAAGCCATTCGGGAAGCATGCCGCCGTTTTGGAGGACTTTGTAGCCGAGCCAATTGTCCCCGGCGAGCCGTTCAAGGTCGCTCCAGGCGAGGGGCTTGCCTTCGCCGGGAAGGTGGTCGAAGGCGCCGGCCTCCATGGCCTCCTGGATCTGCGCTTCGATGAGCTGTTCGAGGCCCATGGGGAGATTGTACAAGTTCTGAGTTCTGAGTTCTGGAAATCCATCCGAACCGCGCACGTCAGTGAGCGGAGCGATTTGGATTCATGTACGGGTAGGCCCTTTAGGCAATTACTTGGGCGTTGCCTCCGGGCCGTTCATCATTGCCCCGCTTACGGACGTGCGCGGTTCGGATAGGTGTCGTTCAAGGGCCTCGCGGTCGCCGTACTGACTTGAAGCCGTCCTCTCGCAAAGCCTCTTGGCCAAACCAGGGCAGCGCTGGTGGGTTGGCTCGCCTGCCCGCGTTCGACCCGCCGTACTGACTCGAAGCTCTCCGCTCGGAAACCGCTCGGGCCAAACGAGGGAGCGCTGGTGGCGATGTCTGGGTTGGGTCGACTGCTGCGCTCGGCTCCCTCGGGCGGTCGCCGTACTGTTTGTTCGTGGCCACCGCCTAATCGCGGCACGTCAAAAAGGCTGACGCCCGGAAACGGGACATCAGCCTTCTGGTGCTGCCTTGGTATTGGGTTAGTCGGCCGAGGGAAGGACTTTGGGCTGCATGAGCTCCATCGGGCGGCCATCTACCTGCAAGTTGCAGTTGCCGGGCTTGATGACGAGCAGTTCGATGCCCGTCTGTTCATCTTTGTAGCGCTTACCGAGTTGTACTGCCATGAACTACCTCACAGTCTCCGCGGGGGCGACGAATGTCGCGGCGGCTATTTTTTGAGTTCGAGCGGTGTGCCTTCGCAGCTGAGCTCGCCATCGCCGCCCTTGGTAACGATGAATTCGGAGCCGCATTTCGGGCACGTGTATCGTTTGCCGGTCTGAGCTGGCATTCCCAACCCCCTCTTCTTGTCGTATGAAGGCAGCCTGGCGGTGCCGCCGCCGGGTGATTGCCACTTGCGGCATTGCCACTCGCCGCGTTATTGCTGGCCGATCGTATCCAGCGAGGGCATGAGCGTCAAACGCGGCACACCACTGTGATAGCGGGGAAGACCGGCCCTCGGGCGGCGTGTTTGCTTATCCTCCGGGCCGGCTACCCCGGCGGGCGCTGGTCCCCTTGGGGCGCCTCCCCGGACTGGTGGATTCGTTCTGCGGCGCCCTGGCCGCCGCTCTATTGGACGAAGAGGTAGGCCGACATGTCGGGGTGGAAGTCGCAGGTGATGTGGAACTGGCCGGCCGTGCTGAAGGTAATGGTCCGTGTCTGTCCCTGGGTGAAGTTGGCGCCCTGCATCTGGCCGTTGACGGTGATGGTGTGGAGGCCAACGACGTTCTGGAAGTTCACGGTCGTACCCTTGGCGATGGTGGCAACGCCCTTGTTGGCGGGCTGGGCAGTGCCATCGGCTGTCAGCGTCCAGTCATCAGCGTGGGTTTCCAACAGGACGGTCTTGCTCACGGTCGCGGGTGCGGTTGGCGTTGCCACCGGAGTACCGACGCCGGGAAGGGTCTCGTAGACGCTTTGAGGCACGGCATGTTCGACGCAGGCGGTGCCGGTGTTGATGGTGCTTGGCGGCGCGGCGCCCCATGAATCCTTCGGAACCGTGAGCGGCTGGCCGACGCGAAGGATGACGTCCGGTGCGCTGAGGTTGTTGGCCTTCGCCAGGCTCGCGGCGGTGACGTTCGAGAACGTCTTGGCGATGTCATCGAGCGACTGGCCAGTGATCGTGAACTTCGTAATGTTGGGCAAGTTGATCACGACATCGGGCGAGATGAAATCGTCCGGCTTGAGGTTATTCGCGCTAGCAAGGGCTTCCGCCGTGATACCGTGGGCGGTTGCGACGCTGGCCATCGTATCGCCGGTCTGGATCGTGTACTCGGCGCCCTCAGGAAGCTTGAGCTTCTCGCCAGGCTTGAGCACGGATTCGGTGGTGAGGCCGTTGGCCTTGTCGATCGCATCTTCGGTCGTCCCATGCTGAGTTGCGAGGACGCCGGCCGTCTGGCCCTTCTGCACGACGATGCCGGTGCCCGGCGGGAGCTTGAGCTTGCGGGCGGAGTTAAGCGGCGTGGTGTCATCGAGCGTCGCTGTCGGGTCCGCCGGAGCGAGATCCGGGTTGAGGGACTTAATCGAGTCCGTGCTAACGTTGAGCTGCTGGGCGATTTTGGCAAGGGTGTCGCCGGAGGTAATCACATACTGGGTGCCCTGGGGCAGGGCGATGGTCGTCCCCGGGAAGAGGCCAGTGATCGGCCCGTGGTCGCCCTGCAGCGTGATTGTGGCTTTGCCTTTTTCCTCGGAGAAGGTGTAGGGGATGCCGTTGAGGTCGGCCAATATCACCGCACCAACGTGCTGGCTATCGGCGACCTTGGTGATGGACTCGTTGTTGTTATAGACGTGGTAGTCGTAGCCGTTCGGCATCGCTTTGAAGCCGGGGATGTGGAGCACCGAGCCCTGCTTCAGGATGCCGTTCACGGGCAGGTGGTTGGCATCGGCGAGCTGCTTGTAGCCGATGAGGTGGGACTTTGCGATGGTGTCGAGCGTATCGCCGCCCACGAGGGCAGACGATTCGCGGTTAAGGTTGTACGCGAACTCGACGGCCTCCGCCCAACCCTTGCTCGTCGCTTTCCCGGTGTCGTCGACGGATTTTCCGCTGGGGTCGACGGGTTCGGTGATGAGGTCTATGAGGTGATCCAGCTGGACGCTGTTCAGCGAACCGCCATTGGTGTTCAGCCAGGCGGGCATGCGTGTGCCGGCGCGGCCGCAGTCAAGCGTCGTCGTGAGAAGGCCTTTGGTGGCGGCAAGGACGAGCGGGTCCTGGTCCTGTAATTGGGGCTTGTTGAGGGGCAGGCCGACGCCGCCCTGGCCGTGAATCCCGTGGCAGGTGCGGCAGTTGTTGGCGAAGAGCAAGGCGCCACGTTCGACGGATTGGTCGTGCTGGTAGTCGGCCTGCTCTACAGCGCGGTGGGGCAGGTCGATAGCGCTGTACGCCGTACAGCCCCCGACCATGAGGAAGAACAGGACCACGATCAGGCCAATCTGTTTCTGTGTGTTCAACCGTTCCTCCGCCTAGCCGTTGTACACCACCGCGCGGAGCGGGTTATCCGCCGCGCCGGTGGTGATTTTGCCCGTATTGACCAAGAGTGAGCCGTCTCCGTTGACGGTCAGGAGCATCGTATCCATCGGACGTGGGGCCGGGCCGTAGACGCGGACGCCAGCGCGCGAGTAGGTGGAGCCGTGGCAGGGGCACTTGAACCATCCAATGATGCCGGGGAAGGAGACGGTCGCACCATCGTAGGTGGGGTTCCACGGCACGGTGCAACCGAGATGCGGGCACTTCCAGTAGAGGGCCATGAGCCCGCCGGTCCCGCCGACGCCAAAGACATCGCCCTGCGCACCAGAGAGGTGAGAGAGCCAGAATTTTCCGCCGGAGACGCGGACGGGGTCAGCTCCGGGTTTGGGGATGACCGCCTTCGTGACGACGACCGTGCCGCCGAACCCCACAGGCTTTCGCAAATTGAAAAAGCCAAGAAAGCTTGCGACCCAGGCACCGAGCCCGAGGGTGAGCCCCGCGAACACGCCGACGCGCATGAAGGAGCGGCGCGCGATTTTTCGCGACTCCACCTGGCGGGCGTGTTGGATGCCGGAGGTTCCGCGGGACTCTTCTACTGCCATTGATATCCTCGGTGTTTTAGCGGTGTCATTGCTGGCCCGGGACGCCTTCATTCGCCTGGAGGCCCCACGGGAAGACGAGCACCTGGCTTTCACCGCGGAACCCGGTGCCAACGACAGTGAGCACGCCGTAGGCTGCCACCCAGCCGCTAAAGAGCACGATCAAGGCGTCCCGCCGGGTGACGACCCAGCCTTTTCGCCAGAGGGCGTAGATGAGTAACCCTGGTAAGCCCACGATTATCGCCATCGGTATCCCGATGGTGACCATGAACTTCGGGAAGTTTAAGTGATGGAACGGCTCATCCAGGAGGACGAGGTTGAACCATAGATAAGGGATGTGCGTGGACCACTGGGGCCAGGGCAACTGCGATTGGATGGAGGCCGCACTCTGGAGGAATTCAAACCGCGGGCCACCGGAGATGCCGAACCAGTCGTGGAGGAACGTCGCGAGTTTGCCGGAATCCCAAATGATGAGGATGGCTGTGCCGAACGCGCCGACGAGCGCCGACCAGACCGTGAGGCGCACGGAGTTCGCGGTTTTGAACCAGCCGCCCTGGCCTTCCTGTTCGCGGTCGAAGTAAGGGAAGGCGATGAGGATGCCGAGCCAGACGGTCGGCACGATCACGCCGGCCATGCCGGGGTCCATGTGGAGCAACAATTCCTGCAAGTTCAGGAAGTACCACGGGGCCTTGGACGGGTTGGGTGTGACGTCGCCGTTTGCCTGGTCGAGGAGCGGCGCATTAACGAGGAACGCGAGGAGGAAGAGGGTCAGGGTGAAGACCATGGCCGCGATGAATTCGACGAACACCAGGTCGGGCCAGACGAGGACTTCCTCGTCGCGAGCCCTTGCCTGGGGACGAACAACTGGTCGGGCAACTACAGCGGTAGCCATTGCGTTCCTATCCTGCGTGCAGTTCTGGGCCTCTCGGCCTGGCCTAAAGGCTTGGTCCTAAAGGCCTGGCGTAAAGGCTGGGCCTAGAGGGCTGGGCCTCTCGGCTTGGGCCTAGAGCGGCCGGGCGAGGCCACCATCGCGCCGGATGCGCCAGAAGTGGATGGCCATGAAAATGGCGGCCAGCAGCGGCAGGCCGATGACGTGAAGGGTATAGAACCGTATGAGCGAATCGGGGCCGACTTCGAAACCGCCGAGCAGCCAGAACCGGGTCTTGGGGCCGAGCACTGGTGCAGAGCCAGCGATGTTCGTGCCGACGGTGATGGCCCAGAAGGCGAGCTGGTCCCACGGCAGCAGGTAGCCCGTGAAGCTCAAGAGGAAGGTCAGGACCAGAAGGATGACTCCGACCACCCAGTTGAATTCGCGCGGCGGTTTGTACGCGCCGGTATAGAAGACGCGCATCATGTGGAGGAAGACGAGGATGACCATGGCGTGGGCCATCCAGCGGTGCATATTCCGCATTAGCTGCCCGAACTGGACGGTCGTCTGGATGTTTTGTATGTCCAGGTACGCTCTGTCGACATCCGGGACGTAGTAGAACATCAAGAGGATGCCCGTCACGGTGAGGCCGAGGAACATGAAGAAGGTCAGCCCACCGAGGCAGTAGGTGTGGGTAATTTTGACGTGCGTGCGGTGAATACGGGTGGGATGGAGGTGGAGGAAGACGTTCGTCGCGACGACGAGCATCTGGTTTCGCGGGGTGTTTGGATAGCCTGTACGGAAGATGGATTTCCACACGTAGTTGTGGAACATCTTGTCGTAGATCTTGTCGGCAAGGGTTGGCTTCGTGGGGGCTTCGACGGCCATTCGGCTCCTCTTACTTCTGCCACCACTGGCCGAAAACGACCATGATGACAAGGGAGATGAAGATCGTAATACCCACGAACACAAGTTCGAGCATGTCGGAAAACGCGTGCGGAAGGTTCGAGAACTCCATACCAGCCTCTCCCTGTCACGTTCGGCCCGGGCACCGTGGAGCGGTTCCACCCGGACTTTGTGAATCTCGTAGCAAAGGTGAGTTATACATCGGAGGCACGGGGGGGTCAAACGTGGAGCCAGCTCTTAACGGCCCGTAGGCGAGCACCCCTGGAGCATCTATGAGCGGCGCTTCAATCCTCTGCGGAAGCGCATGCGAAGCAATCCGCGCACGTCTTCCATGGCCGTATCGAAGATGTGGACCTTGCTATCACGATCTTCTACCCAGCGGACCGGCAGTTCGCAGATCTTGAAACCGAGCTGCTGGCCAAGGATGAGCATCTCGGTATCGAAAAACCACATGCGGTTTTCGATCTGGGGGACGATCGCCTGGACGGCCCGGCGGTTGAGTGCCTTGAAGCCGCACTGCGCATCGGTGATCCGCAGGCGCGGGAATGTCGCACGTATAAGGAAGACGTACCCGCGCGAGGTGATTTCTCGTTTGAGCTGGCGGTCCGTCCTGGAACCGCGGGCGAGGCGGGAGCCAATGGCGACGTCGCAACCGCCATCGGCGACGAGCGCGACGAGCTGGGGCAGGTGGGCGAGGTCGGTGCTGAGATCGACATCCATGTAGGAGACGACATCGGCGTCGCTCGTGGTCCATGCCTCGCGAAGGGCCAGGCCGCGGCCCTTGATAGTGAGCAGGAGTGCCCTGACGCGCGGGTCTTCGGATTGCAGCCGTTCGGCGAGCGCACCGGTGCCATCGTTCGAACCGTTATCGGCAACGACGACGCGCCAATCGAACTGGGGTTGGGTATCGAAAAGCGCGAGGGTGCGGCGGACGCTGTCTTCGAGGACGGCGACTTCGTTATAGACGGGGATGACGACATCGACCCGCTTGCGCGCGGCGCCGCCCAGCACTGGTTCTTCGGGCATGGGTGGCATTGTCGCGGGCAGGGCGGGAACACGCCATCAGTGCGGGCCACGTCGATGGACACAAAAACGCCTACCAGAATGGCAGGCGTTGGGGACGGAGCAGAGGCGCGAGCTCGGGCGGACCCGGGGTTAGGCGGACCTGGCGACGAGGGCGGCGAGGCGGCTCTTCTGGCGGTCTGCTTTGCCGGTGTGAATCGCGCCCTTCTTGGCAGCGCGGTCGAGGGCGGAGTAGGCAGCCGTCAGGGCGGTCGCGGTAGCGGTGGCATCGCCGGCGGGGGCGGTCTCGCGCAGATGGCGGACAGCGCTGCGGGCGAGGGTGCGGGTGGCGCGGTTGCGGTCGCGGCGCTTCAGGGACTGGTGCCAGCGCTTGATGGCGGACTTATTGTTTGCCATAGAAAGGTATGTTCCCGGGTCTTTCGAAAGTCTCGCAGAGCGTGAACATCTAATGTAGGCGACGGGCCGGCGATGAGCAATGTAGTTCTGAGTTCTGAGTTCTGAGTTCTCGGTCGCCGTTTAGTCAGTGGGCACGTTCGAGGGCATGGCGCAGGAACTGTTCGAGCCGGGCCATCATCGGGGCGAGCGAGAGGCGCGCCAGGCCGATGTCGTGGTAGCCGGGGAGCCAGCGATCGAGTGAGCCCAGCGCGCGAAGGCCGCGAAAGAGGTCGAAAAACCAGACTTCCGGCAGTGGCCCATCGGGCCGCGAGCGTTGGTAGGCATCCAGAAAGCTATCGGCGTAGGCCTCGGAGTGCATTGCGGTAAGGTCGATGCGGCACTGCGAGATGTCGGCGCGGGGGTCGCTGACCTGGGCGTCGGTCCAATCGACCACGGCGGTGAGCTTGTTGCTAACCCAGACGGTATTGCCGGGCCAGTAGTCGTCGTGGACAAGCGTTGGCGCCGGCCAGGAGATCGAGCCTAACCGCCGCGTGAGCACGCCATGAACTTCCTCGGCCAACGGCATGCCGCGCAAACGAGGGGGAA
>DATNET010000128.1:0-3206 GCA_035606745.1 Tepidiformaceae bacterium | reverse complement strand
CGGGCTGGCCGTAACGCATGGTTGCCGGTAGAGTCGCCGAACAATCCTTAGCATGGAGCGAAACGAAGCGATGAAAGCTATGATTCTGCGCGGTAAAGCGCTGGCCATCGAAGAACTACCGGTGCCGGAACCGGGGCCGGGACAGGTGCTGGCGCGTGTGCTTGCCTGCGGCATTTGTGGGAGTGACCTGCACGCTGCGAAGTATATGGACGACATGGTGGCCTCAGCGCGCTTGAGCGGCTCCGTCAGCCAGCTTGCCGAGGGCGAAGAGCGGCCCGGGATCGTGATGGGGCACGAGTTCGTGGCAGAAGTGGCCAAGGCTGGCACGGGTGCCGAGGCGTGGGCTGTGGGGACGCGCGTCACCAGCATCCCGGTCCTTATTGCGCCGGAGACGCCGAACGGGATGCTCGCGATCGGTTACAGCCCGGAGACCCCGGGTGCGTACGGTGAGTACGTGATCATGAGCGCCCCGATGCTGCTCAAAGTGCCCGATGGCTTGCCCAACCGCGTCGCTGCGACTACGGAGCCATGTGCCGTCGGGCTCCATGCCGTGCGCGAAGCGAAGCTGCAAGCCGGCGAGCATGCGGTAGTGATGGGCGCCGGCCCGATCGGCCTGATGACCCTGCTCTGGCTCAAGCAGTCCGGCGTCAAGCATGTCACGGTGAGCGATTACGCCCCCACACGTCGTGCCCTCGCGGCACAAGTGGGAGCTGACCTCGTTGTCGACCCGGCCCAGACGGACCTCCTGAGCGCCGTCACCGAAGCCGTGGGCAGCGCACCACCGGTCGTGTTCGAGTGCGTCGGTGTTGAGGGCACGCTGCAGCAAGCGATGGAGCTCGTTGCGCGGGCCGGGCGCGTCATCGTCGTCGGTGTGTGCATGAAGGAAGACCGCATCTACCCGATGGTAGGGATCAACAAGACGCTCACGCTGCAATTCGTGCTCGGGTACACGCCGGCGGAGTATGCCGAGACGCTCATCGCGCTCGGCGACGGCACCGTGGACACGGCGCCGCTGGTGACGCGCACCGTAACACTCGATGGGCTGCCGGCGGCGTTCGCCGCCCTGGCGGACCCGCAGGACTGTAAAGTCATCCTCGAGTTCTGACATGCTCAGCAACGCGCGTTCGTAGTTCGGGCGGGCGACCGGCCCCGGCGGGGATGCTGCAACTGCCTATACTGTAACGATGAGCAGGACAGAGGCAGCGCCCACGGCTTCCACCCAGCCAGCGTCGCGACGGCACGGTACCGAGAAAGAGCCGCGCCCGGCGGTCATTGTCGCGAACCGCGCGTTCCTGGACCATCACTTCCCCCGCGGCAGCGACGAAAAGACGCAGCCAGGCGATGGTGGTTTGCTGGCTGCCCTGCGGCCGGTGATTGTGCCGTGGGATGGCGAGACCGGTACGCTGTGGATTGGGGCTGGCCGCGGCCGATTCGACCGCGAATGGGTCGATGACCAGGGCTACGAACTCATCTCGACCTCCAACGGAGCGCTCCGGCATCGTCGGCTGCTCTTCGACGAGGAGACGTGGCGCGCGCACTATGCCGCGGTGGCGAACAGTTTTTTCTGGCCGCTGCTTCACCTTCTGCGCGAATCGCTGCCGGAACGGACCGGATACTTCCCGGCTCCGCAGAGCCCATCCAGGGCCGACTGGGAAGCGTACGAGCGGGTCAATCGCGCGTTTGCGCAGGCCGCGATCGAACTTCCGGGTGTTCGCCCGTGCTGGGTCCACGACTACCAGCTCGCGCTCACGCCGCAGTTCCTCCGCGAGCGCGGCTATCGGGGGCCAATCGGCTTTTTCTTGCATACTCCGTTCCCGGTGTTGGAGGTTGCTCAACGCACGCTGGACGGCAGCGGGCGCGAAGCGTTCTCGCGGTTCGTGGCGGGGTTGCTCGGCGCAGACCTCGTTGGATTTCAGAGCGAGATCGATGTACGCCGGTTTTGCGTGGCGGCGACCGCGCTTTGCGGAGCCGAGGCCGTGCAGGGTGGCGTCGTGACCGACGGCCGCGTGGTGAAGCTCGCAGCGTACCCGGTCGGGATCGATACTGAGAGCGTGCTCCAGGCGGCCGAAGGCCAGCGCCCGGCAAGGCTGGAAAAGTTCGCCAGCGAGGAATTACCGCTTGTGGTTGGCCTGGAGCGCTCGGATTTCACCAAGGGCATCCCCGAACGGTTGAATGCAGTTGCCCAGGCTTACCGCGGGGGTGCGCGATTCGCCTACCTTGGGGTCGCTGCCCCGACACGTGAGGGAGTGCCAGCCTATGTAGGGCTGGAGGCCGTCATATCGGCTGCCGCTGACGAGGCTCGCCTGGCGGCTTCCGCCGCGGGACTCCCGTTCGTACACACGCGGGAAGTCATAGACTGGGCGGAGGTGGTCGCGCTTCAACGGGCGGCCGATGTCGTGTACACATCGTCGATCGCGGACGGCATGAATCTGGTGCCCCTGCAGGCGGCGATTGCTCAATCACAACTTCCGGAGCATGAGCGCGCAGTGATCATCACGGGCCGCGACGCGGGCGTCGCGAGCGTCTTTGCGGGCTTCGAAAAGGACGGTCTTGTGCCAGTCGACCCACTCGACATCGGAGCGATGTCGGATGCCCTGACGGAAGCGATTTCCGGCCGGCCCGGGCGCATCTCCGACCGCCTCGTTTCAGCGGTGATGGCCAACGACGCCCGCAACTGGGCGGCGCGATTCCTTGGCGCGCTCGATGCCGCATGCTGACGCTTGCGGCAATTGAACAGCTTCGCTCGCTGGCATCGGCACGCGGACCACTGCTCATCGCGAGCGACCTGGACGGCACACTCGCGCCGATCGTGGCGCATGCCTCGCAGGCCCGTGTCCCGGCGACGACGTTATCGGTGCTCGAACGGCTGGCTGGGACGGCGAAAGTCGCGGTCATCACCGGGCGCGACCTCAACACGGCCCGGCGGATGGTGCCAGTCACAGGCGTCACGATCGTGGGCAGCCACGGCCTCGAGGCGAGCTTCGAGAACACGCTCCTGCCGACGGTCGACCGGGTGGCGCTCAGCGCGGCGCTGGAATCTGTCGAGCAACGAGTGATCTCTGCCGTGCCCAGCTCGTTCCTGCACATCGAGCGAAAGGCGATTTCGACGGCATTCCATTACCGCTCCGCGCCAGAGCTCGAAGGACCGCTCACGCGAGCGCTGGAGCAGCTCCCCGAGGGCCTACGGCTGCGAGTGGGGCGAATGG
>DATNET010000127.1:0-2848 GCA_035606745.1 Tepidiformaceae bacterium | reverse complement strand
CGAATTCGACCTCCCCAGGGCTTCCGTCGGCGAAGACCTCGCGCGAAGCATCCGCGCAGTCCTGCGCCAGAACGGTACCGTGCGCCTCACCACCGGCCGCACAGCCGCCGCCTGAGCACACCGCCGGTTAGGCGGCATCAGACGGGCGGACCGTGGGCGGAGTAACATCGCGACACAACCCAAACGCGAGGTCTCCTGATGCAATCGAACCCTGAGCAGACCGGTCTTTCGCCTGAGCGCCTGGAGCGAATCACGGGACATCTCACCAGGAACTACATCGAGCCGGGCAAAATCGCCGGCTGCCAGGTGCTCGTCGCCCGTCACGGCCAGACCGCCTACTCCAGGTCCCTTGGCCTCGCCGATATCGCACGCAACAAGCCGATCGAAGACGACACCATCTTCCGCATCTACTCCATGTCGAAGCCCATCACCTCCGTGGCCCTCATGACGCTCTTCGAACAGGGCGAATTCCAGCTCAACGACCCCGTGTCGCGGGTTATCCCCGAATGGAAGGACCTGGAGGTCTACGTCTCGGGCGAAGGCGAGAACATGGTGACCCGCCCGCCGAAGCACCCAATGACGTTCCGCAACGTATTGAGCCACACGGGTGGCCTATCCTACGGCGGCACCGCGCATCCCGCCGACCGCGCGTTCCGCCACGCCGGCGTCCGCCTCGGCAACGACGAAACGCTCAAGGCGTTCGTGCAGAAGCTCGCAAGCGTGCCGCTGCACTACGAACCGGGCGAACGCTGGCAGTACTCCGTCTCGACCGATGTCTGCGGCTACCTCGTCGAGGTGATTTCCGGGAAGCCGTTCGACCAATACCTGCAGGAGACCATCTTCGGGCCCCTCGGCATGCACGACACCGCCTTCTGGGTCGCCCCCGAAAAAGCCGGCCGGCTGGCCGCCAACTACCAGCGCGAGCCCGACAAGACGCTCAAGCTCATCGACGACCCGGCCACGAGCCAGTACCTCAAGAAGCCCGCATTTCTCTCGGGCGGCGGCGGCCTCACCAGCACCACCGCCGATTACCTCCGCTTCTGCGAGATGCTCCGCCAGGGCGGCGAACTCGATGGCGCGCGGATTCTCGGCCCGCTCACCATCGACCTCATGACGCGCAACCACCTGGCGGGCGGCGGCGACCTCGCGCAGCTGGCCATCGGTGCCTTCTCCGAGACAGCCTACGAGGGCGTGGGCTTCGGGCTCGGGTTCGCCATGACGCTCGACGAAGTCGCCGCCGGCGCAATCGGCGAAGGCGACTACTACTGGGGCGGCGCCGCTTCGACCATCTTCTGGGTCGACCCCATAGAAGACCTCGTCGTCATCTTCATGACCCAACTCATGCCCTCAGCAACGTTCAACTTCCGGGGCCAGCTCAAGAACATCATCTACTCGTCAATCGTGGATTAGGACTGCCGAGGCCCGAGGCCCGAGGCCCGAGGCCCGAGGCCCGAGGCCCGAGTTCCGAGCGCGTGTCACCGGTCTTTCCGAACCGCGCACGTCAGTCTGGGATGGCCACGAGCCACAACCAGGGATGAAAACTACCCCAGGTCCTGGCGCCGGAAGCACGCAGTCAGTACGGCGACCGCGAGGCGTAGCCGCGCCGCAGCGCAAGGGAGTCGGCGGTTCAGTGGGCGACAATGCATCCCGCTGGGGCCGATTTTCAGAGCAGTTCTGAGTCCTGGGCGAGGCACACAGCCGGGCCGCCCGCTTACTAGCGTGCGCGGTACTGACTGGTTGATCGCCTAATCAACTGAGCCACTGCAGCGGCCGAGCATCATCGGAGCCGATTTTGAGAGCAGTAAGCGGAAGGATGTTGTGCGCCGAGGGTGCGAGGCCGCAGTCAGTACCCTAAAGGCCTTGCCCGTCGATGAATCGTCATCGCTCTTCTTACCCGGGCTGCGGCCTGCTTGCGCGGTCCGGAAACGTAGTAGGCCCGCTGAAAGGCGGCCTCAGACGGGGCCCTCGGCTCCCGGTGCCTGCACGTCTCCCCACTCAATCTCTGCCACACCCGCAAAGCGCCGCCGCATCACCTCGACCGCCGCCGGGTTGTCATCAACGAGCACGAACCGGCGCCCAAGCTCCAGGCATGCCGCCCCCGTCGTGCCGCTGCCGGCGAAAAAATCGAGCACCAACCCTCCCGGTGGGCTGCTCGCTGCGACAATCCGCCGCAGGATGCCCAGCGGCTTTTGCGTCGGGTAGCCGGTCTTCTCTTTGCCATTCGTCGGGACGATCGTGTGCCACCACGTGTCCGTTGGAAGCTTGCCACGAGCCGCTTTTTCCGGACCCACCAGGCCCGGCGCCATGTACGCGATGCGCTCGACCTCTGCCGTATCGAAGTAGTAGCCCGCTGCGTCCTTCACATAGACGAGGATCGTGTCGTGCTTCGGCGGCCACCTTTTCGTCGTACGCGCACCGTAGTCATACGCCCAGATCACTTCGTTGAGGAAGCATTCGCGCCCGAAGATGCCGTCCAGCAGGACCTTGCAGTAGTGCGCCTCCCGGTAGTCGATGTGGAAGTACAACGACCCGCTGGAAGCGAGCACTCGGTACGCTTCGCGCAAGCGTGGCTCAAGGAAGGCTAGATAGTCGTCGAATTCGTCCGCGTACGCGCTGCGCCCCAGTTCCTCCGTGCGATATCGTTGCCCTTGGAAGCCCGTCCGGTCGCCCACGCCATCGCGCACCGTGCGAAGCGTCAGGCGCCGCTGAGCTTTGCCAGTATTGAACGGCGGGTCGATGTAGATGAGGTCGATGGAGCCGTCTGCCAGCGTGGGCAACGCGGCAAGGTTGTCAGCGAGAAGGATGCGGTTCACGCGCCGATTGTACGGGCATGCCGGAATGCGTTCTC
>DATNET010000120.1:0-2470 GCA_035606745.1 Tepidiformaceae bacterium | reverse complement strand
CAGCTCAACCCCGCGACCGACCACCTCATCCAGATGTTCCCAGAAGGATTCTGGGAGGAATCGACGGTGATCGTGGCAGCGCTCACCATCGCCGAAGTCGTGATTATCGTCGCCCTTTCGCTCGGTTACCTCGTCCACACTCGCCGGCGCGATTCCGAGGCGCCCGCGGACACTCGTGGCACACGCCAGGGCCACGCGGTGCCCGCCCCCGGCGCCCGGCCCGCCGAGTAGCCTTCCGCCGTCAGATTCGCGGCACGTGGGGGCGAATGGAGACGTCGGCCGCAACCACGGTTTCGGTGCCGCCATCCGGGCGGCGGACGCAGAGCGCACCATCGTCTTCGATGCTGAGCGCCTCCGCAGCGTAGGCTTCGCTGTTCGCGGGACAGATGAGCACCTCCCGGCCGAGGACCATGCTCAGCTCTCGGTAGGCGCCAAGCAGAGCGGGAACCTCCAGACGCAGCGCGAGCGCGAGCTCGTTGCAGACGTGCGCCAGCAGCGGCTCCGGCGCGACCGGGTGGCCCAGCTCAAGCCCTACGCTCGTCGCAATGCCCGCCAGTTCGGGGCTAAGCGACGGGTCGCCGTTCACGTTGATGCCGATGCCCGCCAACGCCAGGCAACCGTCCGCCGAGACTTCGGCGTCGATCAGCATCCCGCAGACCTTCCGTTCGCCGGCCCAGATGTCATTCGGCCACTTGATGAGGGCTTCCAGCCCCTCGGCTCGCAGCGCTGTCGCAACGGCCACGGGCAGCGCGACCGGAAGGCGCCGATGGAGCTCGATCGGATAGCGCAAGACGAGGGTGAAATACAGATTCTCGCCGGGAGGGCTGACGAACGAACGGCCTCGCCGGCCGCGGCCCGCGGTCTGTTCGTTGGCCAGCACCAGCGTCCCGTGGGGAGCGCCCTCATCCGCTTCGCGCCGCGCGAGCGTCATGGTGGTCTCTGTAACGGCGCGGTAGACCATGGTGCGGCCGAGGTAGGGAGTGTCGAGCTTGCGCTGAAACGTCTCGAACGAAAATGGCGGCTGAGGCACGCGAACACCTGCCCAATCGAAAGGGCCCCGCATTTCCTGCGGGGCCCTGAGCGTAGCTAAGACCGGAGCCTGAGCTTTTTCTGTGGCAACTTCGTCGTTCGCGACGTCTCCGTCGCTAGGAGGAGGTCACCTCCAGCGCCAGGTTCCGGCCGTAACTACGACTGTGATCGTCCATGCGCATCACCTCCTTCCTTGCCCAACACGCTAGCAAGAGGCCTTCCGCCCGTCAAGGGCTACTTCCGGAGACTTGCACAGTTCTCGACCACCGATCGAGCTGTGGACGCAACCGCCTTCACTCCATAACGCAACGTTTCCCTGGCGTTTGGCCGGTATGGAGGCTCGTTCGTATACTGTCTGGTGGCCGCCCGAAGTCGCGAGCCCCCAAGAGGTTTCACAGTGCCCAAGCGTAAACAACGACGGGACCAGCAGCACCTGAAGCAGGAACCTGCTCGCCGCAAAAACTATGCGGTGGGCGGCTCGGCCCCGAAAGAAATCTATAAGCCAACGTTCCCGATGAACCTGCTCGGTAACATCAAGTTCTTCTCGATCGTCGGCATCGGGATCGCGGTCATCATGGTGTTCGCAGTGCTCCTCAGCCGCGGTGGCGCCAACACCAACGTCGCCGCCGACCTGCCAACCGAAACGCCGGTCGGCAGTGTCACCGCCAACGCCTCGGCCTCCCCCAGCGCGAGCGCGACCGCCGACGCAAAGAGCTTCGCCAAGGCGGACCAGGTCATCGATGCCAGCAAGAACACCTACACGGCCACGATGAAGACCTCCAAGGGCGACATCGTGATCAAACTCGATGCGACGGACGCACCCAACACCGTGAACAGCTTCGTCTTCCTCGCACAGAAGCACTTTTTCGATGGCCTGACGTTCCACCGCGTCATCCCGGGCTTCGTCATCCAGGGAGGCGACCCGCAAGGCGACGGCTCCGGCGGGCCCGGCTACAGCACCAACGACGAACCAAACAAGATCCGCAACACGACGGGCACGCTCTCGATGGCGAAGGCCAGCGGTGCATCCAGCTTCGGAAGCCAGTTCTTCATCAACTTGAAGGACAATACCTCGCTCGACTACGACAATCCCACTGCCAATAAGTTCTATCCGTTCGCAAGCGTGACCAGTGGCATGGACGTGGTCAACGCGATCGCTGCCGTACCGACAGATTCGACCGACAAGCCCACGACCCCGGTCGTCATCCAATCAGTGACCATCACCGCCACGCCGAAGTAAGCCCCAGCCGCTCGCCACGACGCGAAACGTGAAGGCCAGGGATTTCCCTGGCCTTCTCCGTTTTACTCGAGCCGTCGTGTTAATCGGGCTCGGGCGGTGCCGGTTCGGGACCGATGAGTCCGTGCTTGGCCGAATAGCGTTCCACAAGAATGATCAGTGCAAGGAAGGGGAAGAACGCGAGCGTCGCGTAAAGGCCGTACA
>DATNET010000435.1:0-2269 GCA_035606745.1 Tepidiformaceae bacterium | reverse complement strand
GTGCTGGTCGAGTTGCCTGCTGGCGCTCGGCTCCTTAGCAGTCGCTGTATTGATCAAACGCGATGACCGTACCGCCCGTGTCGGCCAGACACCGGTCGCCGCAGTGGTGAATCCCAATCGCGCCAACGGCCACGCACCGGTTACGCTCTTTGCGTGAGGATGCTCAACGACCACGTGGCTCGCAACCAGCGCCGCGAAATGCGACCGCAACGTCCTGCGTGGCCGACCCTCAAGCGAGCACTGCTGCTCCACCGGCCGCATCTCGCGATGGTCACGCTGCTGCTGGTGGTCGTCGTTGGTTACTCGGTGCTGGGGCTGGCGCCGGCGTTATTGATCCAGCGGATCATCGACAAGGCGTTGCCGACGGCCCGCGATGTCCACGGCGACAGTTTCCTGCTGAATGTGCTCATCGTCCTGATGGTGATCGCGGTCGGGATGACGTCGCTCATTGGGGTGGCCCAGACGTACCTGAGCAACCTCATCGGGCAGGACGTTATGTACGACCTGCGCCGCGACCTCTACCGTCACCTCACGGGCATGTCGTTGCGCTGGTTCACGGCCAACAAGACCGGTGAAGTGCTTTCGCGCGTGAGCAACGATGTGGGCGCTGTGCAGAGCGTGGTCAGTGACACCATCGTGGGGATGTGCGGGAACCTGATTACTGCCGGTTCCACGTTCACCCTGATGCTGTTTCTCGATTGGCGGCTGGCGCTCTTTTCGGTCGCATTCCTGCCGATTTTCATCATCCCCGCGCGCCGCGTGGGGAATGTCCAGCGCGCGCTCGTGAACGAATCGCAGGAGCAGCTCGCGGTGCTCAACGGCCAGATGCAAGAAACGCTTTCGGTGAGCGGCGTGCTCCTGGTGAAGACGTTTGGGCGCCAGGCGGGCGAAATCGCGCGCTTCGAAGATACCGCCCGCGACATCAAGGTCCTCAACGTGCGGCGCGCGATGGTCGGGCGCTGGTTCCAGATGGCGATGGGCGTTTTCGCCTCGCTGGCGCCGGCGGTGGTGTACTGGTATGGCGGACGGGAAGTGATCGGTGGGAGCGCCTCGCTGGGCACGGTCGTGGCATCGGGCACGCTGTTGACGCGGATGTTCCAGCCGGTCACGCAGCTCACGAACGCGAACATCACCGTGCTCAGTTCGCTGGCGCTGTTCGAGCGGCTGTTCGATTACCTCGACCTGAACCAGGAGATCGCGGACAAACCGGGCGCGGTAGCACTCGAACGGCCACGCGGCGACCTCGCGTTCGAGCATGTGACGTTCAGCTACATCAAGGACACGCCCGCGCTCCGTGACATCTCGTTCGAGGTGCCGTCCGGACAATTCGCGGCGCTCGTCGGCCACTCTGGCGCGGGGAAGACGACAACCGCGTATCTCATTCCGCGGCTCTATGACGTGGGCAGCGGCCGCATCACGGTTGATGGGCATGACATCCGGGACCTGACGCTGGACTCGCTTGGTGCGGCCATTGGGATGGTGAACCAGGAGCCGTTCCTGTTCCACGACACGATTCGCATGAACCTGCGCTACGGACTGCCCGAAGCCACGGACGCGGAGGTCGAGCGAGCTGCGCGTGCCGCTAATATCCCCGAATTCATCGCCAGCCTGCCGTTCGGCTACGACACCATCGTCGGCGAGCGCGGCTATCGCCTTTCCGGGGGCGAAAAGCAGCGGGTGGCGATTGCACGGGCGCTGCTGAAGGACCCGGCGATTCTCATCCTCGATGAGGCCACATCGAGCGTCGACAGCCAGACCGAGCGCGCGATCCAGGATGCGCTTGAACGGCTCACACGTGGGCGCACGGTGGTCGCCATCGCCCACCGGCTGTCAACGATCCTTGCCGCGGATGTGATCCTCGTGTTCGACCACGGGCGCATCGTCGAGCGGGGGCGTCACGCTGAACTGCTCGCACTGGGCGGCGTGTACGCATCGCTGTACCGGCAGCAATTCGCGGAGGAAAGCCCTGGCGTAGCCGCTGGGGGATGAGACGAGAGACGAGAGACGAGAGACGAGAGACGAGAGACGAGAGAGGGCTATGCCTCGCCGAGAAGTAGCTCCACCGCTGCGGCGACGCCGGCGGGGCCGAAGCCGGCGATTACGCCCCGGCAGGCGGCCGACAGCGCCGACTCGGCCTGGCCGTCCCATCGTTCGCTGCGCACTTCAATGCAACTGCGCCCGCTGGACTTGATGGCGAAGGCGACGGCGTCGGCCGAATCGAGGAGGCCATCGCTGACGACCACGGCCGGGCCATTCCCGGCCTTGAGCG
>DATNET010000111.1:0-6723 GCA_035606745.1 Tepidiformaceae bacterium | reverse complement strand
TCGCGCAATGCCGAGCACCTGATGGCGCGCCTCGGCCTGCCGCACTTTACCCATTTCGCCCGACTGTTCGAGGTATTCACGGTGCTCCGCGATCGCGTCGGCGAGCTGTTCAAGGCCCTCGCCCTTCGTCGCCGTAGTTTTCACGATCGGTGGGCGCCGCTGCCCGTGAGGCGCAAGCGACAGCAGTGCGCGCAACTGGCTGACGAGGATGTCCGCCCCCGGGTGATCAGCCTTATTCACGACCAGCACGTCGGCAATCTCAAGAATGCCGGCCTTCATCGCCTGGATGTCATCCCCCGTGCCGGGAATGTTGACCAGGACCGTCGTGAGCGCCGTCCCCGCAATCTCAACTTCATCCTGGCCCGCACCGACCGTCTCGATCAGCACGTAGTCGAACCCAAAGGCATCCATTACGGCAACCACGCTGTCGATCGTCGGGGCAAGCCCACCAAGGGCGCCCCGGCCCGCCATGCTGCGGACGTAGACACCCGGGTCAAGCGCGTGTTCCTGCATCCGGATGCGGTCGCCGAGGATCGCGCCGTGGGTGAATGGGCTCGAAGGGTCAACCGCCACGATCCCGACCGTCTTCCCGCGCCGACGATACTCGGCGGTGAGGGCGGCACTTAGCGTGCTCTTGCCGCTCCCGGCGCCGCCAGTCAGCCCAATGATGTGGCTCTTTCCCGAGTGCGGGAAGAGCGTGCGGAGATAGTCACGGCCATCGTCGCCTTCCGCTTCCACGCGGCTGATGATGCGGGCAAGGGCACGGCGATCACCCGCAAGGAAGCGTTCCACCAGGTCGTCCACGGGCTAGTTCTGGGGATGGGCGTGGGCGTTGGCGTAAACGAACTTCACGATGTCCTGCGTATTCGTTCCAGGCCGGAAGATTGCCTTGAATCCGAGCGCTTCCAGCGCTTTCGTGTCGTCTTCGGGGATGATCCCGCCGCAAAACAAGAGGACATCATCAAGGCCGCGCTTCTTCATCTCCTCGATCACGCGCGGGAACAGCTCCAGGTGCGCGCCCGAAAGAATACTGAGGCCAACGACATCGACGTCTTCCTGCAGGGCCGCTTCCGCGATCATTTCCGGTGTTTGCCGGATGCCGGTATAGATGACTTCGCAGCCACCGTCCCGAAGTGCGCGGGCAACCACCTTCGCCCCCCGGTCGTGGCCGTCCAGGCCGGGCTTGGCGATGAGGACGCGTATCTTCGTGGTCGTTGGTGCCGTCATTCGTGTACCTTTCTGTTCTGAATCTTCGTCTGGGCTGTGGCGCGCTGCGCAAGCAGCGAGACCGCGAACGCGCCTCTTCGCCACGCCTCCAGCGACCGCGAAAGCATCACCGTTGGACGAGATGCAAGTTTACTCCATGTGTCGATTTCATCGAGACAAACGCCACCCCGGCCGGCGACGGGTCGCCCACCCGTAGGCCGCGTCCACGAAGCTCCGCCACTGCCGCAGCAACATCATCCACTTCGATTGACACCATGAAGAGGCCTTCTCCCCGTTCGGCCGCAAACTTCGCCACCGGGCCCTCACTGGCCGTCGATTCAAACAGTTCGATGTCGCTCTCACCGATCGGGATAAACGCGTTCCGAATGCCCATCGCCGGGACGTCGCCTCCGCGTGCCGGGTCGGCTTCGAAGCCAAAGTTGGCGCGGTACGTGGCGACGGCCGCCTCCAGGTCCTTCACAACGATGCCGACGTGGTCGATCTTCTTCGCTTTCATGCGTCCTCCGCGGCGGAAATCGGAAGTGCTCCGTACTGGATAAGTGCGAGCGGCACGCCGTTCGTCCCGCTCCGAATGCCCGCCAGCTTTGCCCCCGGCTGCACGGCAGCGTGGGGCTCACCCACGTCCACGCCCTTCGCTCGCAGCTCAGCCACGGCGGCGTCGATGTCTGGCACCGCGAGGACAAACCCGGACAGCCTCGCCTTCACCTCGTCGTAGGGCTGGACATCGCCGGGACCCGCGAACTCCAACACGACTTCCTGGAGCTTGGCGAATTCGAGGTGCGCGCGCGTGCCCGGGCGGCTCATCGTCCGCTTGATCTCGATGCCGAAATTACGGGCGAACAGCTCAGCCGTCGCAGCGCTGTCATTCGAAGAAATCACGATGTGGTCGATGTGCGTCGCACCGATGGCCATGCCGTTCAGTGGCCTCCCGGCAATGGCGTCGCAAATTCGACCAGTACCCCATGGTTAGACTTCGGGTGGAGAAAGCAAATCATCCCCGCCAGCCCTTCCCGTGGTTTCTGGTCGATGAGCTCCAGCCCCTTTGCCCGTGCCCCCTCCAACTCGGCGTCCACGTCGTCCGATTCGAAGCAGATATGGTGCATCCCTTCGCCCCGGGTTGCGAGAAAGCGGGCGACGCCGGTGTCATCACGCGTCGGTTCGAGCAATTCGATCTCGCTGCCGCCGACCTGGAGCAGGACACCGCGTACGCCCTGGTCCTCGATCACGCGGTCCGCGGTGACGGCGAGGCCAAGAGCGTCCCGGTAGAACATCAACGCCTCGTCGGCACTCCGCACGACGACGCCAACGTGGTGGATCTTTTTCAGCACAGTTCTGGGCCTTTCAGGTAATGTGTTCCACTTCTTCGGGCACCGATTGTGGTCCCGTGGACCGGACGCCGGACATGCCCGCAAGCCGGGCCGCGATTTCGTGCCAGTGTTCCTGGTCGTGGTCGATCACCGACAGCGCAAGGCGGTTGTGGACGGACTCTTCCGTTGCCAGGTCCTCATCCGAAACCTGTTCAATTTCCTCGATCAGCCGCGTTCGCCCGCCACGCAACTGCTCCAGCACGCTCCAAAAATTGAGGTCGCGCTTGCGCTCAACGTGGTCGTGGTTCCACTTGTCCAGCTGAGCCTCGTCGAAGTCCAACAGCGCCGGACGCTTTCCCGCTCGTTCCTCCCGAAACGCCGCGACAACTTCCGCCTCCCACGAGGCGATGTGCCCGACAATGTCCTTGAGCGACCATTCGCCAATGAACGGACGATCGATGTCCCGAATGCGGCAGGTTTCGATGTTGCGAAGGAGCTGCTTACGTTCGAGCTGTAACCGGCCGACGAGGCGCCGCCGTTCGTCCGCAAGGCTTCGCGTGTCGTCTTCGGCCATTAGATGACCACCGACTCGCGCTGTTCGCCCCACACGCCCCGGAGGCGGTGGCTTATCTCGCCCAGTGTGACCTTCGCCTCGACCGCTTCGACCATGATGGGGAGCAGGTTGTCCGTGCCTTCGGCCGCACGCTGAAGCCGGCCGAGGTGCGCTTCGACGGCAGCGTTGTCACGGCCGGCGCGCAGCTTCGCGAGTTTTTCGCGCTGGCCAGCCCCGATCGCAGGGTTCACTCGCAGCAGCCCTCCAGGAGCAGGCTCCTGCACAACGAACTCATTCACGCCCACGATGACGCGTTCCTTCTCTTCGATTTGCCGTTGGAAGCGGTACGCGGCTTCCTGGATTTCGCGCTGCTGGAAGCCTCGTTCGATACCTGCGAGCGCCCCGCCAAGTCCATCGATCGTGCTGATGTACTCCGCCGCTTCCGCCTCAAGGCGGTCCGTGAGGCTCTCGATATAGAACGAACCACCAAGCGGGTCCGCCACATCGCCAACGCCGTTTTCGTAGGCCAGCACCTGCTGTGTCCGCAAAGCAACCTGTACGGCCCGCTCGGTAGGCAACGAAAGTGCCTCGTCCCAGGAGTTCGTGTGAAGCGATTGCGTACCGCCCATCACCGCTGCCAGTGCCTGCACAGTGGTCCGAACGATGTTGTTTTCCGGCTGTTGGGCCGTGAGGGTCGCGCCACCCGTTTGCGTATGGAAGCGCAACATCCACGACCGGGGACTCTTCGCCTCGAACCGCTCGCGCATGATCTTCGCCCACAGCCGGCGCGCCGCGCGGAACTTCGCAACTTCTTCGAGGAAGTTATTATGGCATGCAAAGAAAAAGCTTAGCCGGCCTGCAAAGTCATCGATGTCGAGTCCAGCGGCCAGCGCCGCGTCCACGTACGCAATCCCGTCAGCGAGCGTGAACGCGATCTCCTGGGCGGCTGTGCACCCCGCCTCCCGCATGTGATATCCGGAGATCGAGATCGTGTTCCACTGCGGGACGCTGTCCTTGCAATACGCGAACGTGTCAGTGATGAGCCGCATGCTTGGCTTCGGCGGGTAGATGTACGTCCCGCGCGCGATGTATTCCTTGAGGATATCGTTCTGCACCGTGCCGCCGAGCTTTTCCGCCGGCACACCCTGCTGCCTACCAACCGCAACATAGAGGGCCAGGAGGATCGACGCCGTCGCATTGATCGTCATGGACGTCGTGACCTTATCCAGCGGGATGTCGTGGAACAGGATCTGCATGTCTTCGATCGAATCGATCGCTACGCCAACTTTGCCAACTTCGCCCGCGGCCATCGGGTCGTCGGAGTCATAGCCTATTTGGGTCGGCAGGTCGAACGCCACTGAAAGGCCGGTCTGGCCCTGTGCCAGGAGATAGCGGTAGCGCTGGTTCGATTCCTCGGCCGTACCGAAACCAGCGTATTGGCGCATCGTCCAGAAGCGTCCGCGATACATGGTGGGTTGAATTCCGCGAGTGAACGGGTACTCGCCCGGGAACCCCAGTGCAACGCTTGCGTCCCAATCCGCCAGGTCGTCAGGCGTGTAGACGGGCTCGATCGGCATCTTGCCGGTCGTTTCGAACGCTTTGCTGCGTTCTGGCGCTTTCGCGATCGCCTTCGCGTAGGGGCCTTGCAGCCACTCGCGCTTGGAAGAAATTGACATGTTTCGGGCACTCCGATGGGCGAAGAAGGCCCGTCACTACAGGCCATTAGCTTTGACCGAAGTATACGTTCGCCTGAGAACCGGCGGCAAACCGGTGGCCATCAACGAGCAAGCCTTCAGCAACTCACCCCAACGCCCTGTTGACGCTCGGGATATACTTCCGGCTACATCGATGGAGGAGGGTTCTGTCATGAGAGTCGTCGTAGCCTACGATGGTGGGGAGGCAGGGGAGCGAGCCATCTCCGCCATCGCCAACTGGGTTCGCACCACTCAGGCCGAGGTCCACATGCTGACCGTCATGGACCCCTCGGAGACGAACGAAACCTCGATGCCCCCCGGCGTCCATGGCTTCCAGCCCGCCGGAACATGGGCTGGCCAGCCCATCGATGTCCACGAACCGCTTCCTAAGCTTGCCGAGACTCGTTCGCAAGCGATTGAGGGCGCCCGCTCCCTTGCAGAGGCGCGGCTTCACGACGTGGCGAGCCGCAACTTCGCCGGGGTAAGCGTCGCTGTCCATGCCGAGCTGTCGGATCACGCGGCGGACGTCATTGTTGCGGAGGCGAAGCGGCTCAACGCCGACCTCATCGCCATCGGCACGCATGGCCGAGGCGGCTTGCGCCATGCGCTCATGGGAAGCGTGGCGGAAAAAGTGATCCGTTCATCGTTGGTGCCTGTGCTCGTCGTCGGGCCAGCAGTCGTTGCGGCCGCGGCCATCGCCTGAGCGCCCAGGACCCACGCCACCACGAAGGCATTCTTACGGGTCGCGGGTGTCGCGCGCCTTTTCGAGAAGCCGCTTGAGCCGTTCGGCCTCGAAATCGATTGGCTGACGCACAACGGCGAGACGCCGGCGCCGGTCATGCAGCTCGTCGTCATAGGTGTGGATGCGTTCAATCTGTTCCATGCCGTTATGTTCGACAGAATGGCGTCCTACGAACAATGCGTAACTTCCCTGAGCCCTCGTGTCCGCCCCTTCTCCATCGCGGTCACCGCTCGCTCATCACTTCGCCCCCTCCGTGCAACCGAACCTCAACCCGATCTTGGCGCTCGCCCGTCAAGTTATGTGCTACGGATCCGATCTGGTAAGGGCGAGGCATACCCGCTGGCGGCCTCGCAGTCCGGTTCTCAGGTTTTGCGCGATGCAGCGGATCCGACACAATGAGCGCCGCCCATCACCGCCCATACTCTGAAGCGCTGGTCGAGTTCGTTGCAGAAGGTCGAGCCCAACGCCGGCCTTGCAGCGGCCCAATCGCCGGGTACAGACAATGAGCCACGACGGCAGAGGAGCCCGATGGACGCAGGCGATTTCGAAGGCGGAGAACTCGCGCGAGGCAAATTGCATGAGGCTGCCGCCGGCGACGCCGCGGTTCGTCAATTGCGGCGCCGCTACGACGCCTTGCGCCACGACTACGAGCAGCTCCTTGACCGCCTCGCGGACATCGAGGACCAACTCACGCAGCCGACGCCAGCCCCAGCCGCCCATGCTCCCACATCCGCCGGAAGCGCCCCAGGCGCCGAAAGCGCCCCGGGTGCCGAGATGCCGCCGCCGGCCATTGCTGAAGCCCTGGCGGCGCCGCTCACGGCCCTGCGCGCCGAATACCTCGCCACTGCAACCCACATTCAGGACATAGTCGGCGGGCTCGAGCGCATCGCCGAAGGCGCCCTGAAGGGCCAACACCGACCAACTCAACCGTCCGCTCCAATCCCGCCGAGCAGTGCCGAGCCGCCGGTCGAAGAGCCTGCGCCAACCGCTGCCCGGCCCAGGCGTATCCAGGTCGATGTGAAAGGCCATGGTTTCGGCGAACTGCTCGACTTCCAAGAGCGGCTTTCGAGTGTCGCCGGCGTGGCGCGCGTGACCATCAACGCGATTGACGGTGAGCGCGCAACGCTCGTCGTTGAACTGGACAGCGGCGAGGAAGAGGCCGACTAAACTCTGCCGCTGCACACGCCGCCCTGTGCTTAA
>DATNET010000103.1:0-8344 GCA_035606745.1 Tepidiformaceae bacterium | reverse complement strand
CACAAACGCGCGGTGGAGTAGTAGGGGTTTCCCTCCGCCTCGTACGCGGCGAGTACCGGCGACGTGAATGCCTCGCGTTCGTCGTGAGTCATATCGCCACCCTCGCGCTGCAAATTGTCGAGCCGGACCTGCAGCAACACGCTCGCGGCTTGCTGTCCACCCATCACGCTGATGCGCGCGTTTGGCCACATCCAGAGCTGCCGCGGACTATACGCGCGTCCGCACATCGCATAGTTGCCGGCACCGAAGCTTCCGCCGATGACTACTGTGAACTTCGGAACCTGGGCCGTCGCGACCGCGGTCACCATCTTCGCGCCATCTTTAGCGATACCGTTATTTTCGTACTGCTTCCCGACCATAAAGCCCGTGATGTTCTGCAAAAACACAAGCGGAGCCTTCCGCTGCCCGCAGAGTTCGATGAAATGCGCGCCTTTCAGCGCGCTCTCGCCGAACAGGATGCCGTTGTTGGCTACGATTCCCACCGGGAAGCCCTCGATGCGCGCGAAGCCGCACACAAGGGTGGTCCCGTAGCGGGCCTTGAATTCGTGGAAGCGCGACCCATCGACGATGCGAGCAATGACTTCTCGCACGTCGTACGTCTGACGCGAGCCCGGCGGCACGATGCCGTAAAGCTCCTCGGGGTCGTGGACCGGCTCTTCGGCAGGCAGAGTCTCCCAGGGAGTGCGAATTTTCCGCGGGATGCTTTCGAAAATGGCACGGACTATGCGGAGCGCATCGCCATCGTCTTCGGCCAGGTGGTCGGCGACTCCGCTGATGCGGGTGTGCACGTCTGCACCGCCGAGTTCTTCTGCAGTAGTCACCTCTCCGGTGGCGGCTTTCACGAGCGGTGGGCCGCCAAGGAAGATGGTGCCCGTGCCACGCACGATGACCGTTTCATCGCTCATGGCCGGGACGTAGGCACCGCCGGCTGTGCAGGAGCCCATAACGGCCGCGACCTGGTAGATGCCCTCAGCACTCATCTGAGCCTGGTTGTAGAAGATTCGGCCGAAGTGGTCGCGGTCGGGGAAGACGTCGTGCTGAAGCGGTAGGAATGCACCGCCAGAATCGACCAGGTAAATGCACGGCAGGCGGTTTTGGAGCGCTACCTCCTGCGCGCGGAGGTGCTTCTTCACGGTGAGCGGGTAATACGTGCCCCCTTTCACGGTCGCGTCGTTTGCGATGACGACGCATGTGTGGCCGGAGACAACGCCGATCCCGGTCACGATCCCGGCGCTCGGTACGGCGTCCGGATACACGCCGTCGGCCGCGAGCGGGCTCAATTCCAGGAACGTGCTCGCGGGGTCGATGAGCCGTTGGATTCGTTCCCGCGCGAGGAGCTTACCTCGCTCATGGTGGCGCCGGACGTACTCTTCTCCGCCGGCGCGGGAAACCCGGTCGAGCCGCGAGCGCAAATCCGCCGCCAGGTCGAGATTCGCGGCGCGGTTGGCGCTGTAGGAGGGGTCGCGAAGGTCGACACGGGTCGGAAGCTCGGGGATGTCGTGCCATTCCATGGCTCGAGCCTACAGGGTTGGACGAACGCGATACAGCCTTGGGCGGCCTGCGGGCCGCCTTGGGCGCGATGCGCGTGTCTTGGGCAGGCTGCCAGCCGGCTTGGGCACGCTGCGCGTGCGTTGGGCGCGCTACGTTACCGCGTCAGCGCCGACACGATGGCGGAGCCGGCGCTGAAGAACAGGATCGCGTAGACGAGTTGGCGGAAGCGCTGTTCGGGCACACGGTGATGGAGGACGTTGCCGAGCACTCCGCCTACCCCCAGTGCGGGGATCGCCACGAGGGCAGCGAGGCCTGTTTCTTTGTCGAACTGATTACTGGCCGCCAGCAGGCCCACGGCGATCAGGGAAATCGCCGCAAAGTACGCGAGCAGCGTTGCCCGGAACGCCGCTCGGGCCACGCCCCTGCCCTGGAGATAGATGACGACCGGCGGCCCCGACATGCTTGTACTCGTATTGAGCACGCCGCTGACGACGCCGGCGAACAGGTCACCAAGTGGGCCGGCACGGTGCAACCGCACCCCTCGCATCAGGAGGAGCGTGAACACCACGACGGTGACCGCGATGACGATCTGTAGTGCGTTAGGGCTGAGCCAGATGAGCGCAACCAGGCCGAACGGCATCCCGATGAGGGCTCCGCCGAAGAGCTTCGTGCCGAGCCGCCAGTCGACGTGGTGGCGGACCCGCACCAGCAGGGCTGCCTCGAGGGCAGTGGAGAGGATGTTGGCGACAACAACCGTTTCCTTTGGGCCGATGACAACAACGAGAAGCGGCACCAGCATGAGGCTGAAACCGAAGCCGGCCGTCGCCTGGACGGTTGCCGCGAAAGCCGTGAGTCCGAGGATGGCAATCGCGTCGGCAGGATTCACTTCACCCTTCTACCAGAGCGCCCGCTGCGGGCAACGCGCTGCGGGACGGTGGCCGCGGGGCGCGCAGCCCGGTATTGTGACGACACATGGAAGTAGTCAACGAATTGATGGTCCGCGGGATCGTGGTAGGCGTGTTCCAGGAGAACTGTTGGGTGGTGGGAAACCGGCGCACCGGCGAAGCGATCTGCATCGATCCCGGCGACCAGCCGGACGAAGTCCTGGCACTCGCCCGCGACATGGGAGTGACGATCAAGTACATCGCCAACTCACACGCCCACGTCGACCATGTGCTCGGCGTCTACGGTGTTCAATCGGCCACCGGCGCAAAGTTCCTGCTGCATGAAGCCGACCTCAACCTCCTGCGAAACGGCTGGAAGGGCGCCGCGGAGCGCTTCGGACTGGACATCGAGCACGGCCCGCCGGACCCGGATCAGTTTGTGAGCGAGGGCGACGTGGTCGAAGTTGCGGGTTTGCAGCTCAAGGCGATCACGACGCCGGGCCACACGCCGGGCAGCGTGAGCTATTACACCGAAGGCATGCTCTTCAGCGGAGACACCCTCTTCCGCGGGTCCATCGGCCGCACGGATCTTCCTGGCGGAAGCCTCGACCAGGAGATGAAGAGCATTTGCGAGCGGCTGCTCGTCTTGCCCGAGGACACAATTGTGCTGCCGGGACACATGGAACAGACGACCGTGTCGTTCGAGAAGCAGCACAACCCGTTCGTACTTGAGTGGCTGCGCCGGCCGGGCGACCGGCCATTCGAAATTTAGCAGCGGAGCTGACGCCATGCCTGAAATGACAAGCGAACAACGCGACGCATTCTTGAAGGTGACTCGCATCGCTAAGTTAGCCACGCTTCAAGCGGACGGCTCGCCAACGATCGTACCTGTGTGGTTCGAATGGGATGGGGCGGCTGCGACAGTTTTCACTTCGCGCAAGAGCCCGAAGATCAAGCGCTTGCGGGCGGACCCGCGCGTTGCGCTTTCGGTGGAGGAACCGGTCGGCGTGAGCGAAGCGTGGGTAACCATCGAAGGGACGGTCACGATTGAGTCTGACGGGGGCATCGAACTGGCAAGGCGGCTGGCCGCGCGCTACTACTCACCAGACCGGGTGGCTGCCGTCATGCCGAGCTGGGAGGAGATGGCTGACGAGTGGGTAGTGCTCCGCATTACCCCGGCGCGAATTCGCAGCAGCTGCTAGCCCGTCCTCCCGGTCAGAAGCGTCGACAAGGCGAGCCACTGGGGCGGCGGGCGGGTATCATAGCGGTACATGATTCCTCGTTATTCACGGCCCGAAATGCTTGCCGTTTGGAGTGAGCAGAACAAATTTCAGCGGTGGCTCGATGTCGAAGTGGCGGCCTGTGAGGCATGGGCCGAGCTCGGCCAGATCCCGAGGGAGGCGGCCGCGAAGATCCGGCGGGACGCATCCTTCGATGTCGACAAGATCAATGAATACATCGCCGTTACGCACCACGACGTAACGGCGTTCCTTCGCTCGGTCGCGGAATCGCTGGGTGAAGAGGGCCGTTATGTCCATTACGGCCTGACCAGCTCGGATGTCTGGGATACGGCCACCGGCCTCCAGTTGCGCGACGCCTCGGACCTTCTGCTCAAAGGAATTGACGGCCTTTCGGCGGTCCTCGAGCGGCAGGCCGTTAAGTTCCGCGACACCCTTTGTGTCGGACGCACGCACGGCGTGCACGCCGAGCCCACCACCTTTGGCCTCAAGCTCACGGTGTGGGTGGACGAGATGCGACGCAATCGCCAGCGGCTCCAGCAGGCCCGCGATGCGATCGCGGTTGGAGCTATCAGCGGCACAGTTGGCACGCATGCCAGCGTACCGCCGGCGCTGGAGAACATCGTCTGTGAAAAGCTGGGACTCGGCGTGGAGGCGGCTTCCACGCAGGTGATCCAGCGCGACCGCCACGCCCAGTTCGTCACGACGCTCGCCCTGATTGGCGCCTCGCTGGAAAAGTTCGCGGTTGAGATTCGCGGTCTCCAGAAGACTGAAGTACGGGAAGTCGAAGAACCGTTCGACGAGGGCCAGACCGGCTCGAGCGCGATGCCGCACAAGCGCAATCCCGAGCTTTGCGAACGTGTGAGCGGCCTTGCACGCGTTTTACGCGGTTATGCGGTGACAGCCATGGAAAACGTTGCTCTCTGGCACGAGCGCGACATCAGTCATTCATCCACTGAGCGAATCGTCTTTCCAGATGCGACGCTTGTGCTGGACTACATCCTTCACATTTTCACCGGCGTGCTGGATCGGCTGACCGTGTTTCCAGAGCATATGCGCGAGAACCTGGAACGGTCGTACGGGTTGGTGTTTTCGCAGCGTGTGCTTCTCGCACTAATCGAGACCGGCATGAGCCGCCAGGATGCCTATGCAATCGTCCAGCGTAACGCCATGAAATCGTGGAACACGCGTAGTTCGTTCCGTGACCTCTTGCGGCAAGATCCCGACGTCACAGGCCGTCTGAGCGACTCCGACCTCGATGGGCTATTCGACTACCAGTTTTACCTGCAGAACATCGGCGCCACATTCGAACGGCTGGGGCTGTGACGCCGACGGAAGAGCAGCGTACCGAGATCCCGCCTGTCCCGGAGGCGCCCGGACCATCGAAGCGCGCGCCCATGCCGGGTGTGAAAGCGATCCTGGGATCGTCGCTACGGCTCATCCGGCGAAACCGAAAGCAAACATTGTTGCCGCTCACGGTCACGATGCTGCCATTCGTATGCCTGGCCGCGATCGCGGAGTTCGTCCTGCTCAACAACGTTTACACCGATGCGCCATACGACTCGATTGCGCGGGTAATCGAACACGCGCCACCCGGCCTCCAGGCGACGCTCGCGGGCGTTTCATGGATTCTTGCACTGTTCTCGCTGGTGGGGTTCGCCGCCACCGTCGTCGCCGTGAAAGGCGTGATGGAGGGCCGCAAGGTTCCGCTCTCCCAGGCACTCGACCCAGCCTTTACGCGCATGGGCGGGTTGTTCGCACTCGGCGCGCTTGCGTTTGCCCTTTGGACGCTTGCGGCCCTGCTGGCCGTAACCGTTATCGGGGCGCTCTTCGTCTTGTTCGTGATGCTGCGGCTGAGCCTTGCATTGCACGCGTTCATCCTCGATGGCACGAGCGCACTGGAGTCGTGCCGTCGTGCATGGCGGCTGGATCAAGGCCACATGCTGCACGTCCTCGGGCTGTTCATCGCATTGATCCCAGCCGGCCTCGTAGCGATATTCTGCGCCCTCGTTGCCGCCGTGATTGTTACCATTCCGTTTGCACCCTCCAATCCCGGCAGGGAGGGGACGCTGGCCATCGGTGCGATCGGCGTCAGCGTCGCGGGCGTCGTCCTCGTCCCATTCGTAGCCCTCGTGGCGGCCGCGACAACCATCCTCTACACCGAACTCAAGGGTCGTGAAGATGCCGGAACTCCTCCTCGAAACTGACCTCCCGAACCGCTTCGCCCGGGGCAAAGTTCGCGATACGTACGACCTTGGCGACCAACTGCTGATCGTCGCAACAGACCGCATTTCGTCGTTCGACGTCGTGCTGCGCGGCGGCGTCCCGCGCAAGGGTGAGGTGCTGTCGCGCCTTTCCGCATGGTGGTTCGAACGCCTGAACGGCGTCATCCCCAACCATTTCATTGCGCTCATTACCGAGCAGAACGCATCCCTCGTCCCTTACCCGCTCGGCCCCGAATACTTTGGCCGTTCGATGCTCGTTCGCAAGGCCAAGCGCCTCGACGCCGAGTGCATAGCCCGTGGGTACCTCTCCGGGTCGGGCTGGAAAGACTATCAGCGCACCGGCTCTGTGTGTGGCATCCCGCTGTCTCCGGGGTTGCAGGAATCAGCCCGTCTGCCGGAGGCGCTGTTCACGCCGTCGACCAAGGCGGACGTCGGCCACGACGAAAACATTTCGTATGACCAACTCGTCGAACTTGTTGGCGAGGAGGCTGCGAATGCCATGAAGCGGCGCACCGTGGCGGTGTACGACTACGGTCACCAGGTCGCGCAGGAGCGTGGGATCATCATCGCTGACACGAAGATGGAGTTCGGCTACTGGAACGATGAGGTGATCCTCATCGACGAGGTACTCACGCCGGATTGCAGCCGATTCTGGCCGATTGAGAGCTATCGCCCGGGCGCCTCGCCGCCGAGCTTCGACAAGCAGCCCGTACGAGATTGGATGGCCGCTAGTGGCTGGAAAGATGGCGATCCCGCGCCAGATCTGCCGGCCGATGTGGCGGCGGCCACCACGGCGCGATACCTCGCGGTCTACGAAAAATTGACGGGGGAGGAGCTGCCCGAATGACCAAGGAAAGCAAACCCAAACACGAAGCGGGTAATGGCAAGGCCGAGCCCGAGTTCCTGGCACGCGTCTTCGTCTCGCTGAAACCTACGGTGAACGACCCGGAGGGCATCACCATCGGCAGCGCGCTCGGTTCGCTGGGCTTCGCAGAGGTCGCGAAGGTCCGCGCAGGCCGCTATTTCGAAATCACACTTTCGGCAAAGGACGAAAAGCGCGCGGAGAAACAGGTCGACCTGATGTGCTCGCGCTTGCTCGCAAACCCGGTGATCGAAACGTACTCATTCAAAGTCTCAAGCACGTAGAGAGCGGCGTCGGCTGCGCTCAGCTGGCGATGCGTTCGGTGCAATAGCACGGCTCAGCGGAATTCGGGTGCAGGTGGGACGGGGCTGCCGCGGCGGGCGGACGGATTGGCGTGACGTTGGCCAGCGCGGCATCCGCCCCTTCCAATTCGGCCGGCGCAGGGGCTTCGCTGAAGGAAGCCGCTGGTGCCGGGCGCGCGGTAGTCAGGGCGGAGAGGTCCTGAGTCCACCAGATCATGGCTGTTGACCAAGATCGGCCCGCACGACGGGGCCGGGGTCGATGGCGAAGTACACGTCGCACGCGCGCCGCGTCGCCGAGGGTTCGAGGACGGCGGGACGTTTCACGAAGCGCGCTTCCTCAATGATGAGCTGGAGCACATCGCGCGGATGACAGCTACGGAAGTTGCCTTCGCTTGCGCGGTGGACCATTTCAACGGCGATGTCGATGGCGCCGGGCAGGCACTCCACCTGCATGGCTTCGGCGAAGCGGCGAAAGATCTCGGCCATCTGAGCCACAGTGGGCTCGGGGATCTTGATCTTGTAGGGGATTCGCCGCAGATGCGCCTCTTCGAGCATGAGCTTCGGTTCCAGGTTCGTGCTGAAGCAGATGGTGGAGCGGAATGGGAACGTGATGCGCTCGCCAGTGATTAGCGAGACCGTGTCCTCTCCGCGTTCGAGGGCCGCGATCCAGCGGTTGAGGAGCGCGTGCGGGGACACCTGTTGCCGCCCAAAGTCATCAATCGCCAACAAGCCGCCGTGCGCTTTGACGTGTGGCGGAGCCTGGTGGTAGCCGAGTGCAGGGTCGTACGCCAGGTCCAGGTCTTCGTGACGAAGTTCGCCTCCAACGAACACGAACGGACGTCGAATGCGCAGCCAACGGCGGTCGACGGGCTCGTATGTGTCCGCGGCATCATCCCCTTCGACAGCAACGTGTACGAGGTCATCGAAGAGCTTAATAATGTGGCCGCTCACGTAGACGCATACGGGCAGCAGGGTGACGCCATGAATAGCTTCGCTACACAACTCCAGGATCGTGGTTTTACCGTTTCCCGGGGCTCCCCAGAGCATCGCTGGCCGGCCAGACGTTAGTGCGAGGCACACCTTGGCCACCACGTCCCGCGCGAGTACCAACTGCTGTAGCGCACGAGCAAGCCGTACCGGATCGGGCGCGCCCACCTCGGTGTCGCCCTCAAGGCTGAGGAAGTAGTCCTGGATTGGGACAGGGGCCGGGCCGACGTACTTACTGCGTTCAAAGGCGTTTTCGGCTTCGTGCATCCCCAGTTCCGTCAGGCGGTACTGCCACTCGGATTCGAGGCGGCCGGAGGCGGCAGTCGTCTCCACAAGTCGCTGCCGCTTCAATTCA
>DATNET010000096.1:0-7915 GCA_035606745.1 Tepidiformaceae bacterium | reverse complement strand
ACGGCCGGCGCCGTGCCCGAATCGAGCCCCGAGGCGTGAGAATTCGACCCGGCGTTCGCCCACAGGATTCCTCCGGCGAGCAGCAACGCCCCTCCGAGGACGCCGAGCAAAACACCGGCGGGCCAGCGCCGCTTCCGGTGCACAGCGGACACCGCAACCAGCCGAGCGCGGGCAGGCGCAGCTCGCTGGACCCGGATCGTCGGGGCCGAAGGCGCGAGCGCCGCCGCGAGCGCCGAGGCCGTCCGATAGCGGTCCCGTGGCTCCGCAGACAACGCTCTGGCGAGGATGCGTTCCAAACGGACGCTGACCGTGGGTGCAAACTCGCGCACCGGCGGTGCCACACGTCCGATGCGTTGGATGGCGCCTGCGAGCGACCCTGCCGGCACCGGAACCCGTCCTGCCACGCACTCGTAGAGCGTTACGGCAAGCGAGTAGACATCCGACGCGGGAGTCGCCTGCGCTCCCCCGATTACTTCCGGGGCGAGGTACGGCAGCGTGCCGACGAGTTCCGACGCGGCGCCAAGGCTCAACGTATTGCGGATTGCGCTGGCGACGCCGAAGTCGGCGATGTGTGGCTCGCCCGCGGCGTCGATGAGGACGTTTGCGGGTTTGATGTCGTTGTGCAGGACACCCTTGCCGTGGGCGTACTCCAACGCATCGGCGAGGCTCTGGCCAAGGTGCACGGCCCGCGCTTCAGGCATCGGGCCACGTTCAGCGAGCAATTCGGCCAGCGAGCGACCGTCGATGTACTCCATCACCAGGTACGTCTGGCCATCTGCTTCAGTGACATCGAAGAGCGAAACGATGTTCGGGTGACGCAGGCCGGCCAACACATGCGCTTCCCGTTCGAGGTCGGCATCGTCGCCAAAGTGAGAGACTTTGAGCGCCACGTCCCGCTCGAGCAGCTCGTCGCGGGCAAGCCAAACCCGGGACATTCCCCCCGCCCCAAGGAGCCGGATGGGCGAGTACCGGGTCGCTATGGAAGTGCCAATTTGGTCACCCATATCGGCCAGTATACCGTCTGCCGGGTCACAAAGTCGCAACAGGTGAGGCCGCCTTGACCGGCGTCGACGCTGCCTTGCTCACTCACCAGGACGAAGTTTCGCCGCCGATCTGGTGGTAGGCGCTACGACCACCGTGTAGGCTTCCGCCAACCACGCTATGACAGGCGATTGAAAGAAGTGTGAAGGAGGTACGCGATGGAGGAGGAAGCGGCGACGGCCGCTCAAGGTGATCGTTCGGACGGTCTCGCCTACCTGTTCTGGACCACCGGAAGGGAGCGTAAAAGCTACGTCCGTCTGAAGCCGGCGGGGGTCACAATCGGTAGCGGCCCGCGCTCGGACGCGGTCATCGCCGACGCTGACATGGCGCCCGAGCAGGCGCGCATCCGCAACGAGGATGGGGCCTGGTTCATGTACGACCTCTCCGCCGGGGGCGCCACGCGTCTCGAAGGGACCGACGTCTACCGCGCCGAACTTCACGACGGCGCGCGGGTCACGCTCGGCCACTCATCGGCCATTTTTCGGGTGTTGGAGTAAGCCACCATGCCGCTCTTCAAGAAGCGCACCGCAAAGACGCCGGAAACCACCCAGACGGATGTCGCTCCCGTCCGCGCCCCAGCTCCGGTCAACCCTCCCACCGCAAAATTTGGGGGGCCGAGGCGCCTCAGCCCTCAGGAGGCCGACACCGGCCGATTGCCGGCGACGCCTTCGCCCGGGCCGGTCGCGCCCCCCATCCTCGACGTCGTGCCTGAGAGCGAACCAACCGTGATGCTCCGCCACAGCGATCCCCCGGCCGCACCGCCGGAGGAGACGCCACCGCTGGCTGAAATGCCGTTGGTTCGCGACGGCGGGACCGCGCGCGAACCGGCCGTCCAGGAACTCGCAGAATCCGCACCGCCGGCCGAGGAGGACCACACGCCACTCGCGTTCGTCATCGAACGCGACGGCGCCAACACTGGCACCGCCCACTGCCTGCGGGCGGAAACGATCCTCGGTCACTCACCGAACGCCACCATAAACCTGGCGAGCGAGGCAGTGAACAAGCGCCATGCGAGCATCCGCTACCGCGACGGCGCCTTCGTCTTCTGGGACCTGGCGAGCGAGAACTATTCGTTTTTCGTGAGTTCCGATGGTGAACGCTCGCGCATCCTGGAGCCGTTTCGGCTCACCGATGGCGACACGCTGGACCTCGCCGATGCCCGGCTAACGTTCCTCGAAATCAAGCAATGATTTCGGTCACAGTCGTGAAAAGGCCCGGCCAGGGGACTCCCGGCCGGGCCCGATGGCTCCCTCCACGGCTCGCCTACATTCGCCCGGCAACCTCCTTCGCGACCTTTTCCGCCGCGCTGAGCGATCCAGGGAAGTTGACGACAACGTAGTTGCCACCCTTGAGGATGTGAATCTCGGTGAAGCCGCCGGCGGAAACGAAGGCGAACGCTTTGTCGCCGATACCGGAAAGATCTTGCGGGTGATCGATGTTCGAGTGGTCGAAGCTGTACTTGCTCGCGCCCCCATCTTCCGGCTGGACTTCGATGCTGCCGGCGCTGCTAAAAACGTCCTGGTAGGTGCAGTTGCCGAACGAATCCGCGCGGGGCGTGATGTCGGACACGTGCAGAGCAGCTTCTGCTTCGCTCGCGGTGAGCAGGCTGCAGCCATCGGCCTGGGCCGTGGATGACGGCGAATCCTCCGGCGACGAGCCCGCAGAATCGCCCTGATAGGATGCCACCAGCTTGTCGCCGGACTGGATCAGGGCCGCAGCGCCCGGCATGTCGCTCGCGACGGAGATGACGAACACCGAGCCTTCCTGGACGCCGCAGCTTGCGTGCCCTCCGCCTGTGGCACAATCGGCGCCGGGCAGATACGGCAGGAACTGGCGAGCCCCGCCTGAAGGAAGCATGTCGCTGTAGTCCTGAGAACCCTGGCTTGCCTGTCCCTGGCTGTTGTACACAGCCACGAGCAGGTAGTCGCTGCTGCCACCGAAGGTAATCTTGACGATGCCGTCTACGCCGTCTGAGCGGTCCGTGTCGTCGAGCGACTGCGATTTGAACGACGCCGAGCCGTATCCCTTCGGCGATGGGTCCAATTTGCCTTTGAGCAGCAGTTTGTAGAGCGCGGACGCCGACTGACCGCCAGTGCCCGAGCCATCGACGGTCGGCGCGGCGGTCGGTGCGCCGCCGCAGCCGCCGTTCGTATCGGCCGAATCGCACGGGATGACGGAGGGCGCGCCACAGCCATTGCTGTCGCTGGCCTGGCACGTGATCACGGACGGCGAATTGCTTCCGCAAGCACTCAAAAGGATTGCGCCCATGGCGAGCAGGGCCGCCGCAAACCCCGCGAAGCTGGCTCGGCTCATGATGCTGTTGCGTGTCATCTCAGATTCCTTTCGCAGCCCACGGCTACATCGGTTTGATGACGAAAGCATCGTTGGCATTGCCGGCCGAAACCATCACCGCGGGCGAACAACTCTCTAACAACGACACGATGATCGGGCCTCGGGGCTTCGGCTGAAGGGCGACCAGGCCCTCCGAGGCGGTACGTGGGGAGTCCGGCGCGCCATTCGAGGCCCGGTTAGCCGCTCGTAGTGGTTGGTGGGGTTGGCAGCGAAGGAGTCGCGGTCGGAGGTGGCGCGAGCTCGCGCGTTGGCGCCGGCTGTGGCGTGCGGGCCTCCGCCGTGGGGTTCGCTGGCGCGTTCGAGTTCGATTGTTGATGGCCGCCCACCGGCGGCGTTGCATGCGTGGACGTCGAGCCCCCGCCCCCGCTAAGGGCAATGCTCAGCCAGATCCCTGCCGCGATGATCGCAACGACGGCTATCGACCCGATCGCCACCAGGCCGCGACCCGGCCCACGGCTTTCGCGCGATACAAATAGTGCTGTTGAGTCGTCCACGGCACCCGGACCGGCCGCGGCGCTCGCCGGAGCGGCCACGACACAGTGCATGGTGCCAACAACGACCGTCACGTTATCTCTCCCACCCGCGGCGTTGGCCGCGTCGATGAGCCGGTCGGGAACGTTTTCGACCTCCGCGCCGCCCGCAAGCATCGCGATTTCGGCGTCGGTCACCATGCCATGCAATCCATCCGAGCAGAGCAGCAGCCGTTGGCCATCCTGGAAGCGGAAAGGACCGGCCACTTCCGGTTCGACCCGCGCTTCGACACCAATCGCACGCGTGATGACGTTCCGGTGGCGGGCCGTGCGCGCCTCTTCCTCGGTGATTTCGCCGAGCCGCACCCGGTCCGCGACCAGCGAGTGGTCGTGCGTAACCTGGCTGAGGCCGGCCCCCGACAACAGGTAGACCCGCGAATCACCAACGTTGGCGACCCAGTACCGGGCGGTCGATTCCTCGACGAGGACCACCACGAGCGTCGTCCCCATCGCGCTCTGATTGAGCTCCCCGGCGGCCGTGCCGCGCTGGAAGACGGCGGCGTTGGCGGCGAAGATCGCGTCCTGCAGCACCTGGCCCGGGTCATCGAACGATGCCACCGCTTGTAGGTGCGCGATGACCGTCCGCACCGCCAGCTCGCTCGCGACCTCGCCGTGGGCAAGGCCGCCCATCCCATCGGCCACCAGCCAGGCGTCGTAATTCCCGCCTTCCCGTTCAATGGTGCTGATTGCGGCATTGTCTTCGTTGTTGGTGCGGACCCGGCCAACGTCGCTCCGGCCAATAGCCTGGAAAGTCACGCTCATCGCTGAATCTCCTCTCGCTGTCGCGCCCCCACGGTCGCACGACATTTCGGGACGGCCTCGTCTTGAGTCTACCGGGCCGGGCTCGGCGAACTATCCCGCCCGTCTAACATCTTTCTACAAAGAGCACGGCGAGGCGGGTCTGGCTAATTGCCCGTTTGCGAACAGATGAACGGTGTCGAGATGTTCGTCTGGCTCGTCCGGCCCTTGCTATCGATGAACGTGATGAACATCTTCGAGCGCAAGGCGTCGCCCTGCAGACAGTTCAACGTAAGCGTGTAGGTGTCGGCGCTATTGGCCGAGACGTCCCACGGGAAAACGATGTAGTTATCAGCGGTCCAGTCGTACGGCTTCCCGTCATAATTGTTGATGGTACCCCAGTAGATCGCTGAGCCATCGGCGTTGGCACCTGTTTCGTGCAGCTGCACCTTCGTAATCGGTGAGTCCCCAGACTTGTACTCCAGGGTAATCGTGACCTGGTCTCCCCACTGTGCGTGCGAAGGGCTCCAGTCGGTGCTGGTCACGACCGGTCCCGATGATGGCGGCGGTGGCGCTTGCGTGGGCGATGGGTTCGCGGTCGGGTGCGCCGTCTGCGAGGCGGCTGGCCGGGTTGGCGCAGGCGTGTCCGTCGCGTTGTCCACGACATCCGCGGTGGAAATAGAGGTTGGCGTCCCGCTGCCTCCACCGGAGCCAGACCCGGGTTTCAGCAGAAACACAATCCCGGCTACGGCCACAACACCCACGGCAACACAGGCAAGCGCCGTGCGGCGAGAGATGCCAGTCTTGATGCGCGAGATATCCGTCTTCGTGACAACCGGCAGCGGTCGCGTCGCTTCCTCCGGATTGAGTAGCTCGATGACGTCCGCGGCCGAACGCGGGCGGCGCGAAGGGTTCTTCTGCAGCAGCGCACCGATGAGCGGTCGCGCCTGCCGCGGCAGCTCCGAAAGCATCGGCTGCTGGCGCAGATGCTTCAGCATGATCTGTTGCTGCGTGTCGCCAGTGAACGGCGGCTGGCCCACGAGCATTTCGAACATCACGCAGCCAAGCGCATAGAGGTCGCTCTGCGAGGTCGTGTCGTTTTCGGGCGCCATATAGGTCGGCGTGCCCAGCATCGTCGCCCCGCCCGTGAGGCGGGTGAGGTCGGCCGCACGTGCGATGCCGAAGTCGGCCAGCTTCACATTGCCCTGGGGTGTGATGAGGATGTTCGAGGGCTTCACATCGCGGTGGATGACGCCGACCTTGTGCGCGGCATCAAGCCCTTTCGCCACCTGCTCGGCGATATCGCGCGTTTCGTCCCACGAAAGCCGAACGCGCTCCTTCAGCAGGTCGCGTAGCGTCTTGCCTTCGACGAAATCCATCGCCATGAACGGCACGCCATCGCGCATCCCGTACCCCACCACGTTGACGACGTATGGCGATTCGATGCGCCGCGCGACTTCGACTTCGCGTTCGAACCGGGCGACGTAGTCCGGGTCGTCGGCGAACATGCTGTGGAGCAGCTTGAGCGCGACGATGTGGCCGGTCTCGGTCTCGCGCGCCTTCCAGACCACGCCCATGCCGCCCCGGCCAACCAGCTCAATCAGTTCGAACGGCTCGTCCATTTTTCAGCACCTCTCTTCCGCGGTCGTTGATGAAGCGACGTTAGCGAGACAGGTTCATTTCCTCCATGACACGAATCGAACAGTTCTCCAACACCGGGTTCGGCGCGCGGTGGACACGGTGCGCGTCCCTCGCATCAGCGAATGTCCACCTTCGCCTGGAATCGATAGCCCTCTCCGCGAACATTTTCGAGGAGTACGGCGAGGTCGCCGAGCCGTTGCCGGATGCGCTGCAGCAGGCGATGTAACTGATATTGGTCGTAACCCATCCCACCCCAAACGGCCTCGCCCAATTCACTATGGTTGGCGGCATCCGGAAAGCGGCGCGCCAGCGTTGAGAAGGCGAGGTATTCGGCGGTCGAAAATTGCGCGAGCAGCTTCCCCGTCGAGTCAGTCAACTCGCGCGTGGATGCGCGGAGGATGAGCGACCGTTCGAGCGTGTACGTAAGGGTCTTGTCGCTCTCCGCTTCCGCGGCATTGACGATCGCGAACGAATTGTTGGCGATGCTGAACACCTGGCGCGGAAGCCTCACCTCCAGCGACGACGCCTCGCGGGCGCCGATGCGGAGCCCATTCAGAGCCGCGCTCGCATCGACGAATGGACGCCCGTCTCGCAGCTCGACCGTGCAGTGCACGCGGGAGATGTACGGATCCTCGATCGTCACATCGCAGCCTCGCGAACGGCCGATGGTGAGCTGCCCGCGAATGGGCAACCGAAACTGTTTGCCGGCCTGCTGCCATTCGAGGAACCAATCGTCAAGCGTCTCGTCGCCCGCCATTAGCGTCCGTCTCGATCCCTTCGCTGCACGGACTTTGGGCCCGGGCAGAAGAGACTCCCCAGGCCCCGCCGGCGCCTCGAACGCCATCTCTGGCGTCTGTCCGGGATATTGCGCGACGCCATACCGTGCGTCAATGCCGCCGGCAACCCGCGCCCCTGGCCACCCAGCGCCTCCGCAGCAGCGAAAGCCCACTGGAAGAACGCCGCGCAGCAGGCTAAGCTCCTTTCGCTATGCGCCATATCCGCCAACAGCCTTCTCGTGGCTGCGGCGGTGGCCCACGCCCGTCGTGCGAAGGGAAGTACACCTGCCATGAACGCCGAGACTGCACAAGCTCCGTTTGCCTACCTGTTTTGGGTGACCGGTGCGCGCCGGGCTCAGCACGCCGCCTTACGCGCCGAGGGCTCGACCATCGGGGCGGGCGGCGATTCGGATGTCGTTGTCGACGACCCCGGCGTCTCCGACGAACACCTTCGCCTGCGACGCGAGGACGGCGCATGGTTCGTCTACGACCTTGCTTCCGACTCCGGTACCACCGTCGGCGGAAACACCATCTACCGGCATCCGTTGACCGACGGCGATTGCATCGGCTTTGGCAAGACCGAAGTCGTCTTTCGCGTACTCGGTCCTGAAACCGTTGGAGTTTTGCCATGATGGGTGCCTGTACGACGTGCGGGGCCGACCCGGGCTCCGAGTGGGATGTCTGCGAACGCTGCGGGGCCCGCGCCGGCCCCGTTGCTGTGCCGGAGCGCACGATCATCGAGCCGAATCGTGGGCCGGCGCCGCGGCCCGCCGCTGAAGGCGAACGCGCCCGCCTCGGCACGGAACGCAACTACTATCGGCCCGTGTCGCGGGAATC
>DATNET010000094.1:0-2092 GCA_035606745.1 Tepidiformaceae bacterium | reverse complement strand
TGCCGGACTGGGCCCAGGTGCTGGCGTGGTTTGTGCCACTGGCGCACGTGACGAGCCTGTATCGCGGCTTGCTTGATGGGCACATGCACGGCTCGATGATCATCGATGTGGTTTGGTTGCTCGCCGCGACGGCGTTGTTTTATTGGCTCGCGCTGCGAGGCATGCGGGGACGGCTGACAGAGTAGGCGCAAGCCGCGCCTGGCTCGCTAAGCCGCCTGGGAGCGTTGACGGCGGCCGCAGCGGTTGCACATCCACTCCATCGTTCGCGGCCGCCCGGCGCCATCGAAGCGAATGCCGTAGGGGTAGCTCCATTGGTGGTCGCAGCCCGGAAGTATCCTCCGGACCTTTGAAACGATGTTCGTCACGGTTGCCATTTCCTCGTCCCTCGAAGGTTGTGCAACAAGCGTAGCATGATGAAACTGAGTCGGTAGGGCCAATTACGCAGTGTTGTGGCGGGCCACTGCACTGGCGACGCCCGCCAGGCACAGCAATCGTGACGCGCGTGGTGCGGCGGCTGAGGAAGCAGCGTGGATCGAAGGCGCCATGTCCGCGTGGACAGATGGCGGCGCGGCATGAGCGTGTTCGGATTGACAGCCAATGGGCTTGCTGGCACCCTCGCGGCGATGACGACGCCGTATCTTGAAGACGTGTTTACGCCCGGGCACTACTCCGACCCGTATCCGTGGTATCGCGAGGTGCGGGCGCAGACTCCGGCGCGGGTGGAGGGTCGCGGGTGGGTCTTCATGAAACACCGCGACGTCGGCCACATTCTGCGGAACCCCGAGACATTTTCGTCGAGCGGGCTCGGCGGGCCCGGAGGTATCGGGCTGCCGCTCATCGGCGACGACCCGCCGCGGCACGGTCATTTGCGGCGGATTGTGAATCGTGCGTTTACGCCGCGACGAGTGGCGGAACTCGAACCGTGGATCGCCAATGCGGCGCGCGAGCTGCTCGATGCTTTCGAGCCAGGGAACGAATGCGACGTGGTCGGAGGGTTCGCGATCCCGCTGCCGGTGCGCGTCATCGCGCTGTTGCTCGGCATCCCGGGCGAGGACTATCTGCAGTTCAAACGATGGTCCGACGCATTCATCGGGGTCACGGATGCCGCGAACCGGGAGCTGGGCATGACGGCAGGGATGGAGATGGCAGCGTACTTCGCCAACGTGGCTGAGGAACGGCGCAAGACACCGGGTGACGACCTCATCAGCGCGCTGGTGGCAGCGGAAGTTGACGGCGAAAAGCTCGCGCCGATGGAGCTGCTGGGCTTCTGCGTGCTGCTGCTGATTGCGGGGAACGAAACCACGACGAACCTGATCAGCAACACGTTGGGCTTGCTCGCCTCGCGCCCGGAACTTTGGGCGCGGCTGCGGGCGGACCGCTCGCTTGTCGAGCCGCTGATCGAGGAATCGCTCCGATATGAGAGTCCGGTGCAACTGCTCATGCGCACGGCCACTCGCGATGTCGAGATGCAGGGCTCCAACATTGGCGAAGGCGAAGGCGTCGTGATCTTGTTTGGGGCGGCGAACCGCGACCCGGAGGCGTTCGAAGAGGCGGAAACGTTCGTGCCGGAGCGGCGGCCCAACAATCACCTGGCGTTTGGGTATGGCATCCACTTTTGCCTTGGTGCGCCGTTGGCGCGTCTCGAAGCGCGGGTGACGCTCAACGCATTCCTCGACCGCTTTAGCGAGATTGCGCCTGGCAGCGCCGCCGCCGCCCGCACGAGCAACCCGATCGTGTTCGGCTACGAGCGATTGCCGCTTTTGTTGAGGTAGGCGGAGGGCAGAAGGCTTTGCGCCTATTCGTGGAGACGGGCGAATAGGGCGGAAAGATCTACTTCGAAGCTGGCGAGCACGGGGGCCGCGCTAAGCACTGCCGGGGCGGCAAGGTCGCGCGGCGCCTTGCCCGGCTGCCACACCGTCACACGTTCGGCCTCTGGATCGACAACCCAGAGAAGGCTCACGCCGGAGCCCATGTAGTGGGCGATCCGCTGCGTGATGCGGCCGGGCTGGTCATCGGGAGAGAGCACTTCGATGGCGAAGTCTGGGAGCACTTCGACGAGCCCGCGCGATTCGGCTGGAGTCCCGCTGATGCG
>DATNET010000069.1:0-3358 GCA_035606745.1 Tepidiformaceae bacterium | reverse complement strand
TTGCAGCCCGGGCTCGCGCGGCGGGCGGCATCCCGGATGACCAGGTAGTTGGTGACGCCGCTGCCTGCCGCGACTTCCTCCGCGGCCAGCCCACTTCGAATGGCAAGGTCGGCGTCTCTGGCAGCTGTAGCGGCGGCCGCCACGCCTACCTCGCCGCGACCCGATCGCCCGGCTTTGATGCCGTCGTCGACCTCTGGGGTGGCCGCGTGGTGATGAAAGAGGAAGAGCTGACGCCGAACCAGCCAGTGGCGCCGCTCGATTACACGAAGGACCTGCAGTGCCCGCTACTCGGCCTCTTCGGCGAGGAGGATCGCGGCCCTTCGCCCGCCCAGGTCGCGACCCACGAGGAGGAACTCAAGCGGCTCGGCAAGAACTACGAGTTCCACATGTACCCGGGCGCCGGCCATGGCTTCTTCTATCACGACCGCGCCGCCTACCGCCAGGAAGCCGCCGTTGATGGATGGAAGAAGGTCTTCGAGTTCTTTGGCCGTGAGCTTGGAGGAGCCTGACCAATGTGCACCATGATCGTCGAAAAAGCCCCGATCTCCGGCAGCGGCAAGGGCGCTGCCGGCTGGTTCACCGTTGACCAGGCGTATGTCAGCTACGACCACCCGTTCCACGCCCCGGTCGAGCACGCGCTCAACATCGATTTCGTCAACGAAGCCCAGGGCCCGGGCGCTCGCGTCGCAGTTGAGTTGACCCGCGAATCCGCCGAGCGGCTCGTCGGCGCTATCCAGGCCGCCCTCGCTCGCGTGGAGGAATGACGGCGCGGCACCGCGGCATCAGCCGTCGATGACAGCGAAAAGGTCGTCGAGCGTGAGTGCGAAGCCCGGCAGCGATGCAGCCGTGAGCGTGCCCGACGGGCCGAGAAGCTGGCCGTCCTGCTCACCTTCGAAAACTTCGGCGCTGCGGGCGTCGGGGTCGATCAGCCAACAGGCATCAACGCCGTTGGCGCGAAAGTAGCGGCACTTCTCGCGAAGCTCCGCCATCGTCTGGCTGGGAGAGCGTACCTCGATTGCCAGCGTGGGCAGCGAATCGTCGCCGGAATCACGGCCGGCCGCCCAATAGGTCACGTCGGGGAGGCGATAGTTCGGCAACGGTCCAACGGCGGTGCGCGCTTCCACACCGACATGGCCGCGATGCTGGCGGACGTAGCGTCCCAATTCGAGTGCCAATCGCGCGGCGAGCTTAGCGTGCACCGACTTCGCCACGGGCTTTTGCAACACCATCCCGTGGACGTATTCGAGGTAGGGCTTCACTTCCGGCAGCGCCAAAAACTGCTCCGGCGTCATCCGCACGCCGTGATACGGCGACTGCCAGGACGGCCTTCGCGGGGGTTCAACGCGGGCGTGGGGTTGTCGGACTGCCATTGGTTCATTTTAGGGCATCGACGAGCGCGGGCGGGGAAACGGACCGGTCCGGGCCGATTTACCTGGCCTGCTGCCTCTGAGCTTCTTCCCCGGTATCCTTGGCAGACGACATGGCGGAGATGATCTTTCCTGGCAACATCGGGGTTCCGGCTCTGTGACCGACGCGTCGAACGAAGGCAGCGTCGGCCGCAAGCCCGGCGCACGCGTCCACCTCGATTCGCCAGCGTTCCTGCTGCTCGCGCTCATCGTGCTCGCCATTTCCGCGATCGTCGGTGTCGGCGCATCTCGTTACAGCTCGGCGATCCCTTCGCTCGACGCCACCACCACCTTCCCGTCAAACATTCAACTGCCTCCCGCGCCACAGGCACTCCCGTGGCCCGCCGAGGGCCAGGCCGCCCTCGCCATCGAAGGTTTCGGCACGATCGACGTCCACAACCCCGGCGGGCAGGCCCGTCCCGTCGAACAGGCGATTGGCAGCACCGCCAAAGTGATGACGGCCCTGCTCATCCTCGAACATCATCCACTCAAGCCCGGCGCAAGCGGCCCCGTCGTCACGCTTACCCAGGCCGATGTCGACCGCTACCAGGAGGCCATCACCCAGGACCAGTCAGTCCTTGAAGTCCAGGCTGGCGAAAAGCTTACGGAACTGGACCTCCTCAACGGGTTGCTCATCCCGAGCGCGAACAACTTCGCCGAGATCCTCGCCAGGTGGGATGCGGGCTCGAACGAGGCGTTCCTCGCGCAGATGAACGCGCGGGCCGCCCAGCTCGGCATGAAAAACACCCACTACGACGATTCCTCCGGTTTTTCATCGAAGACCGTATCCACTGCCGGCGACCTGCTGCTCCTTGCCGAGGCCGCGATGAAAAACCCCGTCTTCGCTGGCATCGTCTCCCAATCGAACGGCTCCGTTCCCGTAGCGGGCGAAATCAACTCCACCAACGACCTGCTGAAGCAGCCCGGCGTCATCGGCATCAAGACCGGCGAAACCGACGGCTCCGGAGGCTGCCTCATGTTCGCTGCCCGAGATAGCACGGGACGGATCATCTACGGAGTGGTACTGGGCCAGGATGGCCTCCCCGGCGCATTCAGCGCCGCAAAGGCTCTGCTTGCAGCCGCACCTCGCCAGGTCGCCACCGCCCACGTCCTGAACAAAGGTCAGGCGGCCGCCTCCATCTCTACCCCATGGGGCGCAAAAACCAACGCCGTCGCCGCTCGTGACCTCGACATGACTGCACCGGCCGGCAGCACGATCCAGGTCAGCGTCAGCCTCTCTGGCGTGAACGCGCCAATCGCCGCCGGCACGAAGGTGGGCGTTCTTACCGCAACAGCCGCGGGACGCAGTGAGAGCGTGGACCTCGTGACCGGGGCCGGGCTTTCCGGCCCGGGCTTTGGCTGGCGGCTAACGCGCTAGCCGGCCGGTCGCTTCCCGTTCAGTGCCCGGGCGCGCCCTTCGACCCGACGAACGCCAACGCCTCTTGCGCCAGCGCCAGCCAATCTTCACTGGACGACAGTTCAAGCGCGAGCCACTCCTTCATGGCTCGGCCGTTTTTCCGTGGGTCGAATCTCTCTCCCTGGGCCGCCGCGACGAGTGCATCCACACGGGTCCGCGGCAACTTCACCACCAGCCGGTCGTTCGTGACCATCGCGAAGATCTTCCCGTCCACCTTCAGGCCGTTCGAGCCGAACGAGCGTCCCGGCTCGGGCGGTGTCACCCCCGGCGCGCGCAGCAGCGCCGCGACGACGTCCGCGAAACGCTCATCCGGATCCGGCATCCGCTGACTCATCGCCGGCACTTTATCACGGCGCGGGATGGTCTTGGTATCGAGTGGCACATCGGCCTCCCATACCGCTCGGTGGGGATCAGCAGAATGCCGAAAACTCAGTGCCAAACGCCTTAAACACGGCGGCGAGAGCACCCTTTACCATCGCGGATGTTCGCGCCCATCTATACTTGAAACAGAAGGCGCGGCCTCCGGCAGATCCGG
>DATNET010000063.1:0-8077 GCA_035606745.1 Tepidiformaceae bacterium | reverse complement strand
GCGTAGGCTTTGCGGGTGCACGAACGGACAGCTTCGCGGTTTCGGCGGTTTGCCGAGGTTGAGGCGGTTGGGAACGACTCGCCCCTCTACGCAAAGCTTGCTTCCTGGGTCGCGACGGACTCGGAACTCCTGGAACTGGCGGAAGAGTGTCGCGATGGCCAGCCCGCTCCCAACATGCTCTTCGCGGCGGCGCAGCTGCTGCTCGGACGCCACCAGAACGAAGAGCTGGCCGCGTACTACCCCTCAATGGGTGGGGCGCGTCCGGCCGATGATGCGGCCGGGCCGGCGTTCCACGAATTCTGCGTGCGCCACCGGGACGAGATTGTTCAAATCCTGCGCGAGCGGATGGTGCAGACGAATGAAGTGCGGCGCTCGGCGCTCTTGTTGCCCGCGTTCGCGGACATCGCCACGGAGGCCGGCCGCCCGCTCAGCCTCGTCGAGATTGGGCCGAGTGCAGGACTGAACCTGCTATTCGACCGCTACGCATATGACTATGGGGACGGCCTGCGGGCCGGTGCCGGCTCGGCAGTAGTGCTGGAATGCGAATCACGCGGCGCGCCACCGCCGCTCGTGCTGCCACGCGTCGCGTCGCGTGCCGGGATCGACATCAACCCACTGGATGTCACGTCGCCGGGCGATGTTGAGTGGCTGCGAGCGCTGGTGTGGCCGGAGCATGACGACCGCCGGGCGCTGCTCGACGCAGCAATCAACGTTGCTGCGAAGGAGCCGCCGCGGCTCATAGGCGGTGACGTTTTCGAATTGCTGCCGGAAGAGGCGGCTGCGGCGCCAGATGGCTCCGCGCTCTGCGTGGTCGCAACGTTCGTGCTCAACCAGTTCTCGCGACCGGACCTGGCTCGCTTCCGGTCGATGCTTGAAGCGCTTTCATGCCGGCGACCGGTGTGGCTCGTGGTCATCGGGTTGACTGAGTTCGTGCTCCAGGGTGAACACGATGGCCAGGCGATTCGTGTGTGGACGCTGCGCATCGACGGCGGCAAAGGGTTGTATCGCTTGTCTTCGCTGTGCAACCCGCACGGGCGCTGGATCGAGTACCAGCCAAATGAGCCTTACGTTGAGTGGCTGCCGTGGGATGAGACGGGGAACGCTTAGACCGGCCGCCCGGTGAGGAACATCAACCCCTTGGCGAGCACTTCGCCCGCGAACACCGCTCCCATACATATGTAGAGCAGCCCGGTGGCGCTTTGCATCGCTTTGATTTGGGTGGTCTTGAGCGAAAGGACCGCAAGGACGATAGGGAACGCAATTCCCACACCGATGCGCAGGTAGAGTGCCGGGTTGGCGAAAATGCCGACATCCACCGGGTTCGACGGCGTGGGCGTCAGGCGTACGGGGATGACGAGGTTTACGGCCACGACGACCGCCTGGAAGACGAGTGCGCCGATGAGCACCCACGCCAGGTCACGCAGCGGCCAGGACGGAAGCGAACCTTCGGTCAGGTACCAATGGCCCCAAACCATCGAGACCGACACTGCGCCCATTGCGAGCGTCCCGGCGACGAGCGCCAGCAGCTCACCGGGGTATCCCCATGTCGGTGGCGCGAGCATTGCCGCAAAGAGGCCGATGGCCAGCGCGCCGGCGATTGCCCCGGCAATGCCGGCCAGGCGGCCTATCGGGTCCCAGCCCATGAAGACCGAGAACATGTAGATGATGCTGGTGATGAAGACGACGAAGATCGCACGCTTTGCCGGCGAGAACCAATCGCCGCTGATGCGGTAGCCATCGACGTTGCTGCCGATGTTGAGCGTGGACGCGGTCCAGTAGGTGAGCCCAGCGGTGACGGCGATGCTCAGCGCCATGGTCATCACGAAGCCGCGGGTGACGCCGCCGCGGAGGTCGCTGGCGAGGGTGATCCAGAGGCTCCCTATCGCCAGCTCAGCGAGGATCAGGAGCAGCGTGTACGGCAGTGCCTGGACATTCACAGTTTCGAGTGTAGGGGCTTGCCGAGTAGTGGTCAGGTTGGGGTGTGCGTGGTTCAGGCCCGTCTTTCGGCGATCTGGATGAGGTTCCCGCAGGTGTCATCGAAGATAGCGATGTGCTGGCCGTCCGCCTGTGTCGGTGGCAGCGTAAAGCGCACACCGAGTGCGCTCAGGCGCTCGTACTCCGCTCTCAGGTCGTCCACCGCGAATTCGGTGTAGGGGATACCGGCCGCGAACAGCCCTTGCTGAAACGTCCTCGCAGGCGGGAAGACGTTCGGCTCAAGCGTGAGCTCGATGCCCTCAGGAGCGTCGGGTGAGACGACCGTCAGCCAGCGGAACTCGCCAGCAGGGATATCGGCCTTTTTCACGAACCCGAGCACTTCGGTGTAAAAGGCGAGCGCCCTCGCCTGATCGTCGACCATCACGCTCGTTAGATGAATCCTCACTGCGGCATCTTGGCCTGCCGGCCACTCGCACCGCAACCCTGACCAATGCAGCACCTGCTCAGGGTGATGTTGTTGTATCGCGTGGCCTGCCATGTAACGCTTTGCGGATGAGAGGCAGCGCATGACGGAATATGGGCTCTACGTCGAATCCGGGCCGAGGCACAAGCACACGATGGTGCACGTGTTCGACCTCCTCGGCCTCACCATCCAGGGCCCGACCACCGACGAGGCAATTGAGGCGGCACCCGACGGCATTCGCGACTTCTTAGGCTTTCTGAAGCGCCACGGAGAAAAGGTCGACCCGCAGGCGTCGTTCACGACGGTCGTGAAGGAGCATGTCACGAAGGGCTCGTTTATCGGGCAGGGCAACCCGCCAGATGGCTTCACGCCAGACTTCGAGCCACTGAGCGCGCGCGAGCTGAGCGTGCTCGTGACGCGGCTCGGATGGCTGCGGGAGGATCTTGCCGACTTGATAACGAACATCAAGCCCGAGGAATTTACGGAAACGCCGGCGAGGGGACGGCCGCTCGCGGCGATTATTGAACACTTCGCGAATTCCAGCGCGACGTACCTGCGCTATCTCGTGGGGCCGGTGGAGGGGCTTGCCGAGGCGACCCGCGCCGTGCGTAACGACCCTGGCGACATCGGTGCGTTGAGGCGTCTGTGGGAGGTGGACACCGGGCGCTGGGCGGCGGTCACAGCGCAAGAACGAGCGCTGCGTGTGCCGCACGGCCAGCAAACGTGGACCGCTCGCAGAGGAATTCGGCGTGCGCTGGAGCACGAGTGGGAGCACTTTGTGGAAATCCGAGAGCGGCTGGAAGGCTAGTGGGGCTCCGCGAATTCTGAGCCGAGTTGCTCAAGCCCATCGTTTTCGTGCCAGCCCGGGATCGATTGGGCCCAGGCCCAGAGTTCGCGCCAACGGTCCATCTCCACGGTCAGTTCGCCTTCGTTGCCAAGCAGCAGCGGGATGAGTTCCCGAGGCGCGACGCTTTCCACCGCCTGCCGGTGCGCCTCGTCCCACCATGTGCGCCCGCTGCCGAGGACCGTGATCCGAACCTTCACCGTGCCACCTCATCATCGCCCTGAACGTAGTCTACAGTTGGTTGGCGGGACCGCGGTGTGGGGGTTTCCCTGTTCGGCGCTCGAAGTGTCCCCTTTCTTCCGCTCGTTACGCTTCAACGCCGCGACAACGCGCCGATGAAGAGAGTACCTGGGAGACAACATGCAACGACTTTTGGCGGTCGAGATCATTCCCGAGCATGGTGGTTGGCGCGTGCAAAAGCCCGGGCACCTGGCGAGCACCGTCTATATGGAGCTGGGGGCGGCGCTCGATGAGGCCGCAGTGCTGGCACGGGGCGGCACGCTTGTCCGAATCGTCGTGCACGAGCCGGCGGCGTCGCTGCCGCCGCAGGAGAAGAAAGCTGCTTGACTGGCGCCTTCGCCGGGCTGCGCCGCAAGCGCACTCCGCCGTAGACTGACTCCAAAGCCTGGAGGATTTCTACTCATGGAATTGCGCTCATTGGGACGCACCGGCGTCAAAGTCAGCAGTCTTTGTCTTGGCTGCATGATGTTTGGCGGCCGCACGAATGCAAGCGACTCGTACGACATCATCGACCGTTCGCTAGATGCCGGGATCAACTTCCTCGACACGGCCAACGTCTACAGCACGGGCCGCTCGGAAGAGGTCACGGGTGAGGCGCTGAAGCGGAACGGCAAGCGCTCGAACGTATTCCTCGCCACGAAAGTGCACGGCAAGATGGGCGAAGGCCCGAACGACATGGGCAACAGCCGCCGGCACATCATCGAACAGTGCGAGGCCAGCCTGCGGCGGCTCGGCACCGATTACATTGACCTTTACCAGCTGCATCGTCCCCAGCCCGAGATCCCGATCGACGAAACTCTGCGCGCGATGGATGACCTCGTGCGTTCTGGCAAGGTGCGATACATCGGCACCAGCACCTACGGCGCGTGGCAGCTCGTGGAATCGCTCTGGGTTTCGAAAGAGAACCACCTCAACCGCTTCGTCTGCGAGCAGCCACCATACAACCTGCTCGACCGCCGAATCGAACGCGAACTCATCCCCATGGCGCAGACCTATGGCTTCGGCATCATCCCGTGGAGCCCACTCGCGGGCGGCCTGCTGACCGGCAAGTATCATCGCGACGAGCCACCTCCGCCGGACACGCGCTTCGGGACGATGGCATCGAACCCTATCCAGCAGCGCCGCTGGTCGGACCGCGTTTTCGACGTGATCGATGGCCTGACGCCGATCGCCGAAGACAAGGGTGTGACGCTGTCCCAACTCTCCCTGGCGTGGTGCATGCAACAGCCGGGCGTGACCAGCCCGATCATCGGCCCGCGCACGATGGAGCAGCTCGAGGACAACCTGAAGGCAACCGATGTCGAGATCACGGCCGAGGACCGCAAGCGCATCGATTCGGTGTCGAGGCGCGGGGAAATGGTGTCCCGGTTCTACGAGGCGGAGTTCGGGCCACATCCCTTTAGGGTTTAGGTCTCCGGGCGGTCCCGAATCCCCGGACATCAGTGCGGCCGAGCGGGCCGCACTGGCCGGCCAATCGCCTCGCCGGTAGGATGCACTCGCGGCCATGCTGCCTCCCGTAGGGCAAGTCGACGATGGCGGCCGATGGAGACGCGGCATGCGAGAACTCACCGGTGGCGAGGTCGTTTACGAGACGCTGCGTTCGTTCGGCGTCGACACCGTCTTTGGCATCGTCAGCGTCCATAACATCCCCATCTACGATGCCATCCTGCGCGGCGGCGGCATCACGCCCATCAGCGTCCGCCATGAACAGGGCGCCCTCCACGCGGCCGATGGCTATGCCCGCGCGACGGGAAAGCTGGGGGTCGCCATTACCAGTACCGGGCCCGGCGCGACGAACAGCATGACCGGCCTTTTCGAGGCAGGATTCGCTTCCAGCCCCGTGCTGATGATTACAGGTCAGGTCGATTCGCTGTACTACGGCAAGGGGAAGGGTTTCCTGCACGAAGCGGAACAGCAGCTGCCGATGCTGCGGACGCTCGCCCGGAGAGTGGAGAGCGTGCACCGCCCGGACGACATCGGGCCAGCGCTTGGCCGCGTTGTCGCGGACATCATGACCGGACGCCGGCAGCCCGGCGCCATCGAGATCCCGATCGATTTTCAGTACGCGAACGTCCAGTCGGATAGCGCGGGACCGGTGGCGGAGTGGCCTCGCACGTGCCCGGACAGCAAAGCTCTTGAACAAGCGGCCGCACTGCTGCGTGATGCGCGCCGGCCGGTCATCTGGGCGGGGGGAGGCGTGGTATCGGCGAACGCTTCCGCGACGCTTACCAGCCTCGCCGAAGCGCTCAACGCACCGGTGTTTACCTCCACGAACGGGCGCGGCGCCATCGCGGAGGACCATGCGCTGGCGATGGGGCCGCTCACAGCGCAGCCGGAGTTCGGTGAAGTGATCGGTGGTGCGGACGTCGTCCTTGCCGTGGGAACACGGTTCCAGGGCGGCGCGACCCGAAATTGGTCGCTGCCAATCCCGGGCAAGCTCATTCACCTTGATGCCGATCCCGCCGTCATCGGGCGGAACTACGCGCCAGCTGTGGCATTGGTGGGCGATGCCGAACTCGGACTGGCCGCGCTGCTGGACGCCTGCGACGACGCCCAAGAGCGCGATGCGCAGTTCACGGGACGCGCACAGTCGGTGCGCGATGCCGTACGCGGGCAGATTCGGAACCAGATCGGCCCCGACTATGCGGCCATTATGGACACTATGCGAACTCTGCTGCCTCCGGCCGGTTGTATCGTGCGCGACGCGACAGTACCGGCGTACCTCTGGGGCAACCGGGCGATCCCGATCCTTCAGCCACGTACTTCGATGCATTCCACGTCCGCGGCGATCGGGCCGGGGCTACCGCTCGCCATCGGTGCGGCGATCGGCAGCGGCCAGAAGACCGCGCTGATCCAGGGCGATGGCGGCTTCATGCTCAACATCGGCGAACTGGCGACGGCCGTGCAGCACAACGTCCCCATCATCGTCTGTCTCTTCAACGACCGTGGGTACGGCGTCCTGCGAGCGATCCAGGCGAACACCTTCGACGGCCGTCAGACTGGCGTCGATCTGTCGACGCCGGACTTCGTCATGGTCGCGCGAGGCATGGGCATGGAAGCGGAACTGGTGAAATCGGCGGCGGAGTTCGGCGAAGCGTTCGCGCGAGCGATGGCTGCCAACGGCCCGGTGCTCATCGAAATCGACATGGCATCGCTGGTGCCGATGGCGGGTTTCGGCCGCCGCCGCGACTAACGCGCCCACCGCCATGTCCGGCGGCACCTGCCGGGTCGTTACGCCGTCATGCCCCCATCAACGACGAACTCACAGCCGGTTGAATAACTGCTGTCATCGGATGCGAGAAAGAGCGCCAGCCTGGCGACTTCCATTGCTTCCGCGACGCGGCGTAGTGGGATGCGGCGGACGAGTTGATCGCTGTTACCGGCTTCGATTCCGGGCAGCTGCTGGAGCATGGGAGTGTCGATGAGTCCGGGGTGGATCGAATTGACCCGGATGCCGTAGCGCGCGAGTTCCTGGGCGGCACTCTTCGTCATGCCGCGCACGGCCCACTTGCTGGCGCCATAAGCGATAGCACCGCCGGAGCCACGCAGCCCCGCTATGGAAGAGATGTTAATGATGGAACCCCTGCCGGCTTCCATCATGAGGCGCGACGCCGCCTGCATACCAAGGAAGACGCCGACCTGGTTGATCTCGATCACCTGGCGGTAGTCGTCGAGCCTGGTGTTCGCGACCCCGCCCGAGCGGAAGATGCCGGCATTGTTTACGAGGATGTCGAGGTGCCCGTGCCACTCCATGATTTTGTCCATGACCTCGGCCCAGCGCGCCTCGTCGGTCACATCGTGGCGGAGATAGCGGCCTTTGCTCGCGGCGGCGCTTTGCTCGCCGTCCGCATCAAGGACATCGCTTACCACGACTGTGGCGCCCTCGCTCGCGAACAGTGCGGCCTCGGCTGCGCCCTGTCCGCGGGCTCCGCCGGTCACCAATGCGACCCTGCCATCCAGCTTTCCCACGTGTCTGTCCCTCGGCTCTCGCGCCTCACTCCCGGCGGCTAACTCAACGGTCTGGCCGCGACTATACCGCAAGCGTGCGAACCGGTGTGTCGAAATTCCGACGCCGTGGTCCAGGAGGAGCTGGCCAACCGTAACCACTCCTCCACGCGCGTGCACCTGTGTCTGTCACCGAGCCAACGGCACACTGGAGAAATGGACGAGAGCACAGACCCGGTTCCAGAATCCACGCGCGAACTGTTCCTCGAAGTTGCGGAGCTGTTGGAAGCGATCGTCATTGCCCTGCAGACCGATTCTGAAAAGCCCCAAGGCAATTTCGTGCTGCGGGAGGCGGTGCGCCGCGTTGTGCGGTTACGGGAACACCTGCACCAGGAGTTCGGCCCTGGCGATGGGCCGAACTAGCGGGCAGCCGCGAGGCCCAGCAGCTCATTGGCAGCTGCGCGGTTTGCGGCAGAATCGCCGCCGAGCATCGCCGCGAGTTCGCGAAGGCGTGCCTCTTCCCCCACCGCGGTTGCCTTCGACCATGTTTTCCCAGCCCGGGACTCCTTCGTAACGACGAAGTGGCGGTCGCCGAAGGCCGCAACCTGGGGAAGGTGCGTGATGCAAAGCACCTGGTGTCGTTCGGCAAG
>DATNET010000059.1:0-2792 GCA_035606745.1 Tepidiformaceae bacterium | reverse complement strand
GCGCGCAGCGTCTGGCGGCTCATGCCGAGGGCAATGCCGACGAGGCAGAGCTCCAGGAGCAACGTGACGGCGAAGCCCAGTTGGAGGGCCGTCTGGTCGGCGAGGAGTGCGGGCGGCGCAGGCAGGGACTGGTGCGCGGCGGCGGCGGCGAGGCGCTGGTTGGCGTATTCCGCCACGCGCCGCATTTTTTCGAGCGAGTCACCGACATCTTCGAGGCGATCGTTCGACGTAAGCGCCGAGGCGAGCGCGATCAGCAATCCGCCGGTGAAGATGTACGAGAGTATGGCGAGGCCGAGACCGATGCCGACCTCTTTCGGGCCCCACGGCGCCCGGCTCAAATGCGCGGAGGGCTCGTCCTCAGTGGTCAGAGCGTCACCCCGAGGGCGGCCGCGACGGTGTGCATGTCTTTGTCGCCGCGGCCGCTGAGGCCGACCAACAGGTCTTCATCGGGGCGCATCGTTCGGGCCAGTTGCATCGCGTAGTAGATGGCGTGTGATGGCTCGAGGGCGGGGATGATGCCTTCGCTGAGGGTGAGCGCCTGGAAGCTTTCGAGGGCCTGGACGTCATCGACTGCGACGTATTCGGCACGCTCGGTGGTCTTCAGCCAGGCGTGCTCCGGGCCCACGCCGGGGTAATCGAGGCCGGCGGAGATGCTATGCGTCTCGAGGATCTGGCCGTCCTTATCCTGCAGGAGATAGGTGCGCGTGCCATGGAGGACGCCGGGGCGGCCGGCGACGAGCGTTGCGCTATGCCGGCCCGAGGTTACGCCTTCGCCTGCAGCTTCGACGCCGACCAGGCGCACGGGGTCATCGATGAAGGGGTGGAAGAGGCCGATGGCGTTGCTGCCGCCGCCCACGCAGGCCATCGCGACATCAGGCAATTTGCCCGCCTGCTCCAGCATCTGGGCGCGGGCTTCCTTGCCGATGACGCTCTGAAAGTCGCGGACGATGGTCGGGAAGGGGTGCGGACCGATAGCGGAGCCGATGATGTAGTGCGTGGTGCGGACGTTGGTGACCCAGTCGCGCATAGCCTCGTTGATGGCGTCCTTGAGGGTTTTGCTGCCACTCTCGACGGAGATCAATTCAGCGCCGAGGATCTTCATGCGGAACGCGTTCAACGACTGGCGTTTGATGTCTTCGCTGCCCATGTATATGGCGCATTCGAGGTTCATCATCGCGCAGACGGTGGCTGTGGCGACGCCGTGCTGGCCGGCGCCGGTTTCCGCGATGATTCGCGGCTTGCCCAGGCGCTTCGCGAGCAGTGCCTGCCCGAGCGCGTTGTTGATCTTGTGTGCGCCGGTGTGGGCAAGGTCCTCACGTTTGAGCCAGATGCGCGCGCCGCCGCATTCGCGGGTGAGGCGCTCGGCGAAATAGAGCGGGGTTGGGCGGCCGACATAGTGCTTATTGAGGTCGGCCAGCTCCGCCTGGAATTCGGGGTCGTCGCGGGCGACCATATAGGCCGCTTCGAGTTCTTCGTGCGCCCCGACAAGCGTCTCGGGGATGTACCGCCCGCCGAATTCCCCGAAGCGCGGGGATAGTGTTGTTTCAACGGCCAACTCGGACCCCCTTCACCGCGCGGATGAACGCGCGGACCTTTTCGATATCCTTCATGCCATCGGTCTCAACACCGCTCGAAACATCGACTCCCCAGGGTTGGACCCGCGTCACGGCCTCGGCCACGTTTTCGGGCGCAAGGCCGCCGGCAAGCAGAAACGGCGTACGCTGCGCGACTTCGGCTGCGACATCCCAATCGAATAGCTTGCCGGTGCCACCACGCGCGGTGTCCGAGGCAGTGTCGAGGAGCAGGCCGGCGGCAGAACCGGCGGAGATGGCGTCGAAAACGTCGAACGCTGTTTCGCCCGGGGCGACGTGGATGGCACGGATAACGGGCCGCTCGATGCGTTCGATGAAGCCTTGCGTTTCGCCGCCCGAGAGCTGGACGAGGTCCAGGCCGGCGGCGTCGGCGATGTCGTTGACCTCGTCCGCTGGCTGGTCGGCGAAGACGCCGACGATGAGGGGCCGCCAGCGCGCCGCTGATTGCTCGATGGCATCGGCCCACACGCCGAACCAGGTGCGCGCCGAGACGTCGCCACGCGCGGGGCCGTCGAATTCGGCGGTGGCGGTGGCGGTGGTGCTGTGGCCGTCGGAGCGCTTGTCCTTGAGCGCCTGGACGATGTCGTAGCATTCCTGTGGAGTTACTTTGCGCCTGGATTCCGCGAACATAATGCCGACGAAGTCTGCCCCGGCTTCTGCTGCTGCGAGGGCCACTTCGGGGGTGCGGACGCCGCAGATTTTTACGAGGGTCATGGGGCGAGTTCCGAGTTCCGAGGCCCGAGGCCCGAGGTGGAGGTCCTGCCCTCATCCCCCGGCCCCTTCTCCCGACCGTGCGGGAGAAGGGGAGCACAAGTAGTCTCCATTCGGCCAGGCGAGGGTCGATTCTCATAGCGGTTCCGAGTCTTCGATGGCGGAACGCCAGGACCAGGGATGGGAACGATACCTTCACTCCCCCTGTCCCGCATGGTCGGGAGAGGGGGGTTGGCGAGCAAAGCTCGCTCAGGGGTGAGGGCAGCAGTTGCAGCGCGGGCGGGTTCGGGGGACACCGGCAGCCCCTTTAGATAGCGCATGCCTTCGGCCACCAACGCGGCGACGGGCCGCGTCGAATCCAGCACCAAGCGGTCACAGGTGGGCTCGTACATGCCGGGCCGGCCGGCGCCTTCGCCGCGTCGTAGTGGGTGCGATTCCAGCCGCTCGCGCGTTGCCAGGCGGTGTTTCACGACATCCGCGGGGCACTTG
>DATNET010000049.1:0-3619 GCA_035606745.1 Tepidiformaceae bacterium | reverse complement strand
AGTCGGGCATTTCAGGCACCTCGCCACAAACGGTGGTAGGGCGAGTCTACGCCGTCTTCGGCGCCTTGCGGCAGACCGGGCAGGTAGCCTCGTGCTCCCTGCCGAGCTTCGTGTTGGTGCGCCAATTGTGCCTTGACTCCCCCTCTCCCGCAGAATCGGGAGAGGAGGTAGGCCAGCAAGCTCGCTCAGGGGTGAGGGCGGGCCGCTGCCATTGAGAGAATCGAAGCGCTCGATTCAGTCCCACGAGCCGTGATCGCGGCCCCATTTCGTGTTGTCGCGGCCGCCAGCGAGGATACCCGCGATGCTAATGTCCTCATCGAGTTCCGGCCAAGAGATTCGCTCTCCATCGCCGATGAGCTCGTAATGCGCCCTCTGTTGCGGCGTACCGGAGAGGAGCCGGGGGAAGTGGCGCAGGGGCACTCCGATCCGGCGACCGTCGAGGAGCTGCACCCACAGGAACTCGTCGTCGCACCAGGCGCGTGCCGCCGCCGGCTCAGCCACGGGCCAACGACTGTGCCCGATCATTTGAACTCGTAGCCACCCTTGACCCCGGCCGGATTCGGGTCCGTCAGCACGTTCACACAGGCGGGCTTGCCGCTATCGAAGGCGCGAGCGATGGCCGCGGAGATCTGCTCCGGGTGCTCGACGAATTCGCCGTGACCACCGAGGCCCTCGACCACCTTGTCGTAGCGCGCGTTGTCGCCCAGGAGCGTGGCCGGCGTGCGGCCTTCGCCGTACTGCGCCTTCTGGCCTACGTAAATCTGGTGCCACGCCCGGTCGTTCCCGATGACCGAGACGACCGGCATCTTATGCCGCACAAACGTGTCGAAATCGAAACCATTGAGGCCAAACGTACCGTCGCCGTTGACCATCAGCACCTTCTTATCAGGCGCGGCAACGCTGGCAGCCATGCAAAAGCCTGTGCCCACGCCAAGCGTGCCGAACGGACCCGGGTCCATCCATTGGCCAGGGTGGTTGATCGGCAGTACGCCTGCCGCGATCGCGACGATGTCGCCGCCGTCGCCCACGACGATCGTGTCGTCATCCACGAACTTCGCGATCTCCTTGCAGAGGCGCAGCGGGTGGATGGGCATCGAATCCGAATTCATGAACACTTCTCGCTGCGAGTCCGCCCGGCCTTCGAGTCCGCGCAGCGTCTCCATCCACTCCTTGTGCTCACCCTTGCCCATCTCCGAGGTAAGTTGCATCAGCGCCTGGCGGATGTTCGCCTCGATGCCGATGTGGAAGTCGCGGTTGCGGCCGATGTCGCGCGGGTCGGTGTCGATCTGGATAATCTTGGCCTCGGCGTTCCACGCGGGCGGCCGGCCATACTTCAGCCGGAAATCGATCGGCGTGCCCAGCACGACAATGACATCGGCCTGTTCGAACGCGGGCTTGCGTGACAGCGAGAAGAAGTTGGGGTTGTCCTGCCGGAGCGTGCCGCGGCCCATGGCGTTGGTGTACACAGGCACGTCGGCGGCCTTTGCGAACTCCGCGAGCTCTTTGTGCGCGCGGTGCCAGAAGACACCCGACCCAGCCATGATCATCGGCTTCTTCGCCGCCTTGATCGCCTGCGCTGCCTGCTTGATGAGCTGCGGGTCGCCCATCACCTCGCCGGTCGTGCGGTACTGGGTGGGCCAATCGATGCTGTCCTCATCAACGCGCCCAAAGAGCACGTCGGAGGGGATCTGGAGGAACGTCGGGCCGAACTTGCCGGTCATCGCCTCACGGAATGCCATCGCCATGTAATACGGCAGGCGGCGGGTTTCGTAGACGGTCTGCGACCACTTGGTGATCGGCTCCATCACGCGGCCGAGCTCGATGTCCTGCAGCGAACCCATGTCGTATTGGCGCAGTGGCGAACGGCCGCCGATGACCACCATCGGGCTCGATGCCTGGTAGGCGTTCGCCACCGCTGTCACGACATCGGTAACGCCCGGGCCTGCGGTCACCACGGCCACGCCCGGCTTGAAAGTGATGCGCGAATAGCCATCCGCGGCGTGGCCAGCGGATTGCTCGTGACGCGTATCGACGATGCCGATGTCGTTGTTGAGGCAGCCCTCGTAGATGTTCTGCACGTGGCCGCCGCTCAGCGTGAAGATGTGCCCCACGCCCTCGTTCTTGATCATCCGCGCGATGATCTCGCCGCCATCAATCATGTTGCCCATGGGATATTCGTCTCCGGTGGTTGGTTGTGGCGAGAGTATAGGGCAGCTTCGGCGCTAACGAGGTCTTCGCGCCTCCGCGGCGTCGCTGGACGCAGGCGCATTATGGGCGGTGTCGACGACTCTAGCGGGCGATGCCGTGCGCCCCGAACTCACATGGCACTATCAGCTGGCAAAAGTGCGGATCAGCATTTCGATCCCTGAGGATGTCTACCTGGGGCTCATGGACATCGCCCGGCAGGAGCAACGAAGCCGCAAAAACGTGGTTCTGGAAGCTATGTCCAGCTTCCTCCGAAAGCGTGAGGGTGACGAGATCACGCGCCAACTGAATGAGGCTTACGCCGATGACCCGCTCGACGACAATGATCGCCGAATGCTTGACGTTGCGGCGTTCGACATGGCGAAACGATTGAACGACGAGGATGGCGGCTGGCCGCAGTGACCGTTATAGCCGCGCCGCGATCCAGTCCCCTGCCGCCTTCACCACATCCGGGCCGATTTCGAAGTGCCCGCCGGGCAGCCACACGAGGTCCTTTTCGCCCGGCAGAGCCGCGAACAGCGCCTCGGTGGCCGCGCGCGGGATGAGCTCATCGCTGGTCTTACCGACGATGCGCACAGCAACGCTGCCGAGTTTCGCAACGTCCGATTCGTCGCCCTCCGCGCTGCCGACGATGCCGCCCTCGCCCACCAGGCAGAACGCGGCGACCTTGAAGCGGCCATCCCGCGCAACTGCCGGGATACCCAGCATGCTCCCGAGCGAATAGCCGATGAAGCCCAACCGCGAGAGGTCGATAGGCAGCGCTTCGGCCAGGCAGTCAATCGTCGCGCTCACCTCCGCTGCGAACTGGGCACGAATCTCGGGATAGCGCTCGGGCTGGCGAAAGAGGGCCATTGGGTTATGTTCGGCGCGATCCCCGTGGAGCGGTGCGTCGATGCCCCCGCAGGCCCAGCCGCGCCTCGCCCAGGCCATCGCGATATCCCGCACGAAGTAGTCGTCTTTGCTGCTCATCCCCGGATGCTGCATGAGCACGAGCGGCATTGGCTCCGGAGACTCTGTCGGCACGCAGACCAGCCCCGGTACACGTTCGCCCGCCACTTCGACGAAAAATCGTATCTCCCGGACATCGCCGACTATGTCCTCACTTGAGCTGAACGCTGTGGCCATGTTTGGCAAGCCTACAACCTGGTGCGCCTCCCAGCATTACCGCCCCGGCGTGGCACGTGAGCCATGCCAGCATGACCACCAAATAAGCCATGACATATCCGTGCAACGGCGAGGCACGCAAGCAAACGTGAACTTGTTGCCGCAGAATTCATTGTTATTCCGCCAATGTTTAGGCGATGTAGATGCCCGACTGGCTAAGCGTTGTATCCGTGATGAAATTGCAATCACTTCGCTCTTGAAATTGCTTGACACTTACCTCACCAGACCCAACGATGCCCTTGCGACCTGC
>DATNET010000046.1:0-3224 GCA_035606745.1 Tepidiformaceae bacterium | reverse complement strand
GTTCAGCGCGAGTCCCACCATGCGCGGGCGTGTTCGAAACATCGTGGCGTGGTGGCGTCCTCTAGCCGAGGACGACGAGGCCTTCGCCTTCCGCCACCCGTTGACCGTCGGTCACGAGGACCTGCTTCACCGTGCCATCGGCAGGTGCTTTGACCTCGTTCTCCATCTTCATCGCCTCGAGGAGGAGAAGGACATCGCCGCGCGCGACGGTGTCGCCGACCTTCACTTTGACCGTGATGATTCGCCCGGCGATTTGTGCCGCGACCGCACCCGCCACGGCCGGGCCCGCGGCCGAGCCGGTCGCCGAGGCTGTGGCCGGTCGTGGCGCCCGAGCGGCTGGTCCGCCACCGAGCCGCCCTTCGAAATCCACGGTGTAGGGGCGGTAGTCAACGTCGACGCGCATGCCACTCGCCCGGTCGCCAGCCGGCGGCAACTGTACGCGATAGCCCACGCCACCGGCGTTGACCAATGTGAAGGCCTTCTCCTCGCGTACGGTCACGGGGAAGTCGTGGCCATCCACGATGACGCTGTCTCCACGCACTTCGACGTCGTATGTGCGGCCAGCGATGGTGACTTTCGCCATGTGGGTGCTCCTACTGCATCTGGCGCATGCGGCCGAAGCTGCGCCATGAATCTGGGGCGACGCCGTTCGTGCTCGCCGGGTGAAGGGCGGGGCTGACCGCTGCTGCTTTCTTTTCGCCGATCGCGAGCGCGCCGACGATCGCGGCCACGAGTTCGCGCTCCGGCCCGCCACCTTCCCGCCGCCATTCGAGGAACTCTTTGGCAGGCTGGGGGAACATGACGTAGCTCAGCACGTCTTCGACGCTCTCTGCGAGGTCACCGATTTCGGCCTTCGATTTTTCCATTTCGGGCTCGATGTCGTCGGCGGGGCGGTGGGTAATGGGCTGCTCATCGCCGAGGATGGTGGTGAGCACTTCCGGCGCGATCGGCTGTGGGGATTCGCCATACAGACCGCGGGCGAGGTTCTTGGTTTCCTTCGTGACGCTTGCGTAGCGCTGGCCGGTAAGCACGTTCAACACGGCCTGCGTGCCCACAATTTGCGAGCTTGGCGTGACCAATGGTGGGTACCCGAGGTCCGCGCGAACGCCGGAAATTTCCGCGAGCACGTCGTGCAGCTTCGATTCCTGGCCCTGGTCGCGCAGTTGGCCGACGAGGTTCGAAATCATCCCCCCGGGGACCTGGTGCGAAAGCACGGCAGCATCGATGCCGAGGAGGTTGTTCTCGTACTTCCAGTAGTGCTTGCGCACCTCGCGGAAGTAGGTCGCGAGTTCTTCGAGGGCTCCGAGATCGAGGCCGGTCGCGTGCTCGGGGTCTTCAGCGAGCGCAGCGACGAGCGTCTCGGTTGCGGGTTGAGAGGTCCCGCCGGCGAAGCTGCTGAGCGCACAGTCGATGACGTTCGCGCCTGCCTGCACGCCCATGAAATAGGCCATCTCGGAGTAGCCGGAGGTGTCGTGGCAGTGCATCTGGAGGAGCTTGTCCGGGTGGTCGGCTTTGAGCCGGGAGACGAGCCGGGTCGCCATTACCGGGCTCAACAGCCCGGCCATGTCTTTCAGGCAGAGCGAATCTGCGCCCATTTCGACCATGCGGTCGGCCATCTCGGCGAACTTATCGACCGTGTGGACGGGGCTAATGGTGTAGCAGATCGTGCCCTGGACGTGGCCACCGGCGCGCTTGACCGCATCGAAGGCTGTTTCCAGGTTCCGGATGTCGTTGAGGGCATCGAAGATGCGGAAGATGTCCATGCCGTTCTGGACTGCGCGGTCGCAGAAGGTTCGCACCACATCATCGGCGTAATGGCGGTAGCCGACGGCGTTCTGGCCTCGCAGGAGCATCTGCGTGGGGGTGTGCTTGAGCCGCGCCTTGATCTCGCGGAGGCGCACCCAGGGGTCCTCTTTGAGGAAGCGCATGCTGCTATCGAAGGTGGCGCCGCCCCAGCATTCGATGCTGTGGTACCCGATAGCGTCCATGCGTTCGAGCGCGGGGATCATGTCTTCGGTGCGCATGCGAGTCGCGATGAGCGACTGGTGGCCATCGCGGATGGCCGTTTCCATGATGCCGACTTTCGTCATCTGTCGTCCGTAGGAATGGGATTTGGGGGCCGCGAGGTGCAGCAGCACCCAAGCGTCTGTTCAACCGTAACAAACGAGCCTGCTAGCGGCGAACGCGGGGACGCCCCGAACTGCGATACGGACGTTACGCCGCCCGGGCGACTATCCCGACGACGAATCCCGAGGATGGCTCACGGTCAACGATGGAGGCGGAAGAAGCGCGCGGTAGCGGAGAACTCGTACGTCACGCAACCATCGACGGCGTAGTCAGCGAGGATGGCGCGAAGGGCGTGATCGAACTCCGCTGATCGCTTAGCGCCCATGCGGCGGAGCGCGAACGCGCCACGCGAGTGCTGAAGCTCCACGTAGTCGTCCACGGTCTGGCTGAACGGTTCGGGACCGAAGACGATTGTGCGTTCGCATTCTCCGAGGCCGGCCGACTCAATTTCGGCAACCAGGTCTCTCGGTCGGTACGCCTTCGCCGCAGAGAAGCCGGGGATAATCTGGAGGAAGTCTGTGCCCCATGGCGCGGATTCCTCCCGGCTAATCACGCCGAACCGCGCTCCATCAGCCAGGGCTGCGGCGATTTTCGGGAGCACCGTGGCGAGCTGCATCCAGTGGAGGCTCTCGCCGGCCAATGCCAGCCCGTAGGGGCCGTTGCAGGTGAAAGCCTCGGCTGGCGAGCGGTGCCAGGTGATCTTCGGGGAGGTTCCGCCCGGCAACCTTCGGCCAGCCGCCATCATCGGCTCCGAGACATCCACCGCATCGATGCGGTCCACATACGGAGCCAGCCGCCGGCAGATGTCGCCGGTGCCGCAGCCGAGGTCCAAAACCGTCCTGCTCCCGGCTACCGTCCGGGACAATTCAGCGAACAACGCCTCGGGGTACGGCGGCCGCTGGCGGTATGCCCGCGCGACATCGACGTCGATGAACGCCCTGGCGTCTTCGTCACGCGCCTGCTGGTCGTCATTCTCATCGGCCATTCGTTCGCCTCCCGACCCATGCAGAACACGGTCAGTGGCGGCAATGTTAGGCCGCTCGGAGGCCCATGGGCAGTCCCACGACAAGCTGCATCAGGGCTTCGACCTGCTTGATAAGCCGCAGGAAGTCGTCGGGTGGTTGGCCCAGGCGCTCCATATACCCCGGCACGATGTA
>DATNET010000042.1:0-4423 GCA_035606745.1 Tepidiformaceae bacterium | reverse complement strand
CAAATGCCCTTGGCGATGTCGTTTTGCCGAAGCCCCGGAACGCCTGGTAGCCATCGTCGCCGGCCACGACCACCGCCAGCGCGCGGTTAATGGGGTAGTCGAGGATCTGTTCGCGGTGGAAATCCTTGGTCCGCACCTGCGTCGCCCAGTCGATGGTCTCCGCCTTCATGATGCGCGTGCCGTCGGCGGTGGCGCCGCCGTTGATCAACGGCTGGTAGAACATGGCGAGGCCCGCGGCCGTCGTAATTCCACCGCCGCCGGGCACGCCAACGGCGCGCACCTCCGGCCGGTTGAAGCTGAGAATGGCGTCGGGCGTGACTTCGCCCCAGCCGCCTGGCGGCGGCACCGGCGGCTCGACATGGTAGACATCGGCGACGCGGCTGTTTTCGCCTTCAGGCAGGCCCACGTAGAAGTCCGTGAGGCCCATCGGGTCGAGGATGCGTTCGCGCACGTAGGCGCGGAAATCCTTTCCGGTGCGCCGTTCGATGATCTCCGCGAGCACCCAATGGGCGGACGTTGCGTGATAGACAAACTGGCTGCCGGGCTCCCAGTTCAAGCGCCATTTCGAAAAGCGCTCAAGCCGCCGCTCGCGGTTATCCCAATCGAGCGCGCCGAACGGCGCCATCGGAAAACCGCCGATGTGGAGCATCGTCTGTTCGACGGTGATCACGTCTTTGCCGTTCGTGCCGAATTCCGGAATGATCTCGCAGACGCGTTCATCGAGTTTGAGCAAGCCATCTTCGAACAACGTCCAGACGGCCGAAGCGATGATCGCCTTCGTGCTGGAGAAGATCGTGTAGAGGGTGTCGTTGGTGGCTGGCACTTCGGTTTCGCCGTGCCGCGCCGCGCCGTACGTGCGAACGCCGGCAAGCTTGCCCTGGCGCGCGACCGCAACCTGTGCGCTCGGTAGCACGCCGTCATCGACATCACGTTTCGCGCGGGCGAAAACGGCTTCGAGCTTTTCGCTATCAATGCCGATGTCTTCGGGCTTATTGGCTACAGGCAGGTCCACAAAACACCTCGATACTTCACGTGTGCGGGAAGGATAGCGAGTGCTGCTGGGCTTGTCGCGGCCGGGTCATGGCGCGGGGCGAGGACGGTTCAGCTCTCTGCCCAATCCCAATCGACGCGATAGGCGACCGCTGCGCACCAATGGCGAACGCCATCGGCCGTGCTTTGATCGATCATCTGTGGTCCGAAGGCAACCGTTCCCGGGGGAGCGAGACGCTTCAACGCCTCGGCCACCTCAGCAGCCTCGGCGCCCTGGACGCGGAATTCTAGCCGGACGGCTGTGCAATCGGCCTGCTTAACAGGAGCCGTGTGGCCGGGCGCGCCCTCAACTACGGCGGCCGGGTCGGCAAGATAGTGTGCGAGCCAGGCTGAATAGCCCAAGCGTGACCTCTTCGTTCGCCAGCTGAGCTGGATGCATGGCGCCCCCGGTAGGATTCGAACCCACGACAAGCCGGGTAGAAGCCGGCTGCTCTATCCCCTGAGCTACGGAGGCGTCCAACCATTCTAGGGGATAGACGCCGGCGGCCGCGGCGGGGGAAACGAGAGACGAGAGACGAAAGTCCGAGCAAATCTCGCGCACTCCGGTATGGAAGCAGTGCCACGGCGGGCATCATAGACGACGGCTCGTCTCTCGCCTCTCGTCTCTCGTCGCTCGTCAAGGCGACCGCAGTCGCCCATGTCTCTTTTCTTTCCGAATGGACTATGATTCGGGTATCACAGCATGTGGCGCGTCTACATGGATCGCGCCCTAAAGGAAAGCCCTTGGAACTTCGTAACGCAGTCATCGTCGATGGAGCGCGCTCCGCATTTGGAAAGGGCGGCCGTGGCAAGCTCGTCGCCACCCGCCTGGACGAGGCCGGCGCCCAGGTCCTCCGTGGCCTGCTCGACCGCAACCCCAAAGTCACGGGCGACATGATCGAAGACATCGCCCTCGGCAACGTCGGTGGCGCGGGTGAACTCGCTGGCATCGGCGCCGATACCGTGGCCCGCCTCGCCGGTCTTCCCGCCGAGATCTCGGCAGTCGACAGCAACCGCCAGTGCGGCTCCTCGATGGAGACGCTGCACCGCATCGCCCAGTCGATCATGGTCGGCGCGACCGATTGCGGCGTCGCGATGGGCATCGAGCGCATGGGACGCCAGCTTGGTGGCGGGCCGCGCGGCGCGACCACCCGCATCACCGAATTCAACAAGCGCCGCCTCGAGCAGAACGAAGTCCAGCGCAACCTCGCCAAGAACCACTTCGAAGACTTCTCGGTGCCGTTCCAGGATGAAATCCTCGACTACTCGCCGGTGCTTTCGATGACTCAGACGGCCCAGAACGTCGCCGAGGTCTACAACATGAGCCGCGAAGACCTCGATGCGTTTGCGGTCGAAAGCCACAAGAAGGCCGTCGCTGGCTACGCCAACGGCTTCTATAAGGCCGAGATCATCCCGCTCGAAGTCGAAGAACCCGTCTTCGATGCGGAGGGCAACTGGGTCGAAGCAGAGCACGGCAAGACGATCGTGTTCGACCGCGATGAATGCATTCGCCCGGGCACGAACATGGAAGCACTCAGCCAGCTGCCGACGATCAAGGGACTTGTGAGCCCGACCGGCTCGGAGATCCGGATCACGGCCGGCAACAGCTGTCCGACGAACGACGGCATCAGCGCGGCGCTCATCATGAGCGAAGAGATGGCGCTCGAACTCGGCCTCGAGCCCCTGGCGCGCATCGTCGGCTTTGGCATCTCCGGCGTGAAGCCGCAGGTGATGGGCCTCGGCCCGGTGCCGGCGACCAAGAAAGCGCTCCGCCACGCGGGCATCACGGCCGACCAGATCGACCGCGTCGAATTCAACGAAGCGTTCGCCGCCCAGGTCATCCCGTCGTGCCAGGAACTCGGCATCCCGCTGGACCGCGTGAACGTGAACGGCGGCTCGATCGCGATCGGTCACCCGCTCGGTGCGACCGGCGCCCGGCTCGTCCTCACTGTCGCGCACGAACTGCGACGCAGCGGCGGCCGCTACGGCCTCGCCACGCAGTGCATCGGCGCGGGCATGGGGATCAGCACGATCATCGAGCGCATCTAGGCAGAACGCCTGGGCGTTCGAACGAACAACCACGAGAGAGGCCGGAGCAATCCGGCCTCTTTTGTTTCCGTTTCGAGGAGGCTCGTATGACTCGCCACATCGCCATCGTCCTGTTCGACGGCGCCGAGGAGCTTGACTGGGCCGGGCCGTGGGAAGTGTTCACGATGCTCGCGCAGGTCGAGGAAGGTTCGTGCGAGGTGTGCACCGTCTCCGAGCACGGCGGCGAAGTGCGCTGCGCCAAGGGCCTGCGCGTCCTGGCCGACCACTCGTTCGACGCCTGTCCGAAGAGCGACATCCTGGTCATTCCCGGCGGGCAGGGCACGCGCGTCGAGGACAAGAACCGGGCGATGCTGGACTTCGTGCGTCGCATGGACGCCACGACAGAAGTCACGAGCAGCGTCTGCACGGGCGCATTCGTGCTCGAAAGCGCGGGGCTGCTCACGGGCAAGCGCGCGACCACGCACTGGGGGTCAATCGAGCGCCTGCGCGCGCGTGGCACCGTGGAAGTGCTGGAAGACACCCGCTTCGTCGATGAAGGCCACATCGTGACGGCCGCCGGCGTATCGGCGGGCATCGACATGTCGTTGCACCTGGTGGGACGGCTGTGGTCGCCGGAAGTCGCGCGTCGCGTGCAGAAGGCGATGGAGTACTTCCCCGAGCCGCCCTACGGGGATGTGGCGGTGGGGTAGGTATGGTCCGGCGACCATGGATCCGTCACAACCACTAAATAGTTCGCATTCCGACAAACTAACCATTGAAAATCGGCCCCCCCCCGCATATGCTCAGGACGAGCGCAGCGGGAGAGCGTCCTAAATGCTCCAACATCGTCGCAGTATCAGACTCTTTGGGGCGGGCATCGCCGTCGCGGCCGTGGCGATTGGTTCGTGGCTCGTGTTCCAGAGCACCCAAACGAGCAACGCGTCCGACAGTGGAGCGTGCGCGTCCGCCGCGACCGCTGCGCCAACGCGGCAGACCGGGACGTCGGTCGCCAACGCCTCGAGCGCGACGCCGGTCGCTGGCGCGTCAGGCGTGGCGGCTTTCGGCGACTCGGTCCGGACCATCCTGCAGGATGGCAACACGCCAATCGCGTGCGTAAATGGCGTAGTCATCCCGGCGTCGAAGGTGAAGGCGTACGGAATTCTTTCCGCAGCCGGTTTCGGGGTTGCGGGAGCGCCAAAGATCTCAGCATCCCAATACCTTGATTCGCTCATCAACAGCGAGGTGCTGTACCGGGAAGCCGCGAAAGAAGGCTTCGACCCAACCGACAGCGCCGTACATGACCTCGCGGTTCAGGAAAAGACGGGCCTCCAGGGCGTAATGGCGCAAAATACCGATGACGCTGCAA
>DATNET010000639.1:0-3350 GCA_035606745.1 Tepidiformaceae bacterium | reverse complement strand
GACATGATCACGGGGCAACACCGTCAACACCTGCGCACGCATGAGCCGCGCGTAGAGCGGCCACCACACGACGACGATCGCGATCATCGCATTCGTCAGGCTCGTGCCGAGCGATGCCGTTATCGCCATCGCCAGAACGATCGCCGGGAATGCGAGGGTGATGTCGCAGACGCGCATGATGACCTCATCCACGATGCCGCCCGTGAACCCCGCGACGGCCCCAACAATGCTCCCGAACGTTCCCGAAACGAGGATCACGATAATCGCTACGGGAAGCGAGACGCGGGACCCGAGGAGTGTCCTCGATAGGACGTCGCGGCCAAGGCTGTCGGTGCCCATCAGATGGTGCAGCGAAGGCGCCTGGAGCCGATGGACTACGTCCTGGCCGGTCGCCGGGTACGGCACCCAAAGCGGCGCCGTGAGTGCGATCAGGAGCCAGATGACGAGGATCGCGAAGCCGATGCAGGCGGTCCGGTCTTCGTCCCATGCACGTGCAACGAAGCGCCGCAGGGATGTCCCAAATCCCGGACTGAGCTCGAGCGGTGCGGCCTCTTCGAGGGCCGTCGACAGGGCTGTCACGAGTAACGAATCCGCGGGTCGATGATGGCGTACATCACGTCGGCGAAGAGGTTCACTCCGACGTACAGCACCCCCGTGAGAAGCGTTACTCCCATCACGCCGGGCAGGTCCAGGTTGGCCGCAGAGAGGACGGCGTACTGGCCGATGCCAGGCCACGAGAAGACGGTCTCCGTGAGCACGGCGCCCGCAAGCAACCCGCCCATTGCCAGCGAAAGCACGGTGATCGTCGGGATGAGCGCGTTCCGCATAGCGTGCCGCCACAACACCGTGCGGCCGGTGAGGCCTTTAGCCCGCGCTGTGCGGATGAAATCCATGTCCATCACTTCCAGCAGCGAGCTTCGAATCATCCGCGTGATGATCCCCATCACCGACCAGCCGAGGACCACGCACGGGAGAATGAGGTGCTTCGCGGAATCCCAGAACGCACTAACGTTCCCTGCGAGCAGGCTGTCGACGGTATAGAGCCCGGTGACGTGATGCGGCGGCGCGGCATATGAGGAGATCCGGCCCGGCCCGGGTAACCAGCCAAGCCGCCCATAAAGCACGTACAGCATCAGCAGCGCGAGCCAGAAAACCGGCACCGACGAACCGAGCAGTGCGACTGTCCGCGCCAGCGCGTCGATCCACGAATGCGGCCGCGTCGCGCCGGCCACTCCGAGCAGAATGCCCGGGATGGCGGCGAAGAGGAGCGCGCCAATGGACAACTCAATCGTTGCAGGCAGGTACTGCTTCAGGTCATCCGCGACCGGTCGTTGGCTCACCAGCGACCTCCCCAAGTCGCCGCGGGCGGTATTTTCGACGTAGGCGAGGTATTGCTGGGGCAGGCTCTTATCGAGGCCCCACTTGTGCTTGTATGCCTTCACAATGACCGGGTTGCTCGCCCCGCGCACGCCCAGCTGTGCGATGAGTGGGTTCCCTGGAACCTGGCTGGAGACGGTGAATGTCACCAGGGACAGGCCGATCAAGATGATTGGCAGCAGCAGGAGCCGGCGTGCGATGTATTGGGTCACCAGCCGGCTCCTTTCAGAGGTCGTTCACGCGATGCGGTCGCGGCCGAGGCCGCGACGTGGGATGGCGGCAGCGCTGCTATTTCTTGGTGAGATTGCCAATAATCAGGTTGCAGCACGGCGAATAGACGTTGTTTGAGATGTTGGAGCGGTTCGCCAACACGAGGTCGGGCTGGACCAGGGGGACATCGTAAGCGTCGTCCTGCATATAGCCGATGATGTCCTTGAACGCGGCCCCGCGCGCTGCGGGGTCGGCTGCTGTAGATGCCTTGGTGTTTGCGGTGACGATCCGCTGGTCGACGACGTTGCCCAGCCACTGCGAAGGCGTACCCTCCGCACCGATAAGGCCGAACCAGGAGACGTACTCGGAAGAGTCCGGGTAGTCTGGCGCCCAATAGCCGAGCGTGAGCGGCAGCTTGCCAGTGCTGTACTGCTGTCCCCAGACGCCGATTTCCAACGGAGACAATGTGACTTTGATACCGACCTTGCCGAGGTCGCTCGCGACTTTTTGGGCGAGGATGTTTTCATCGACGCCGTAGAGCACCTGGTTCGGATAGGCCAGCGTGATACTGAAGCCATTCGGCTGGCCGCCCTGGGCGAGAAGCTGCTTCGCTTTCGTCACATCGGTCTTGATCGGGCTTGCGAGATTGGTCCCGAGGAAGCCCTGCGGAATGGTCGTGTCGGGCTGCTGGCCGTGGCCGCCCACGGTGGCCTTGATCAGGCCATCGTAGTCGATCGCATAGGCCATGGCCTGGCGAACATCCTGGGTCAGACGCGGGTCCGCCGATGGGTTGGCTTCCATATAGAGGAAGTTGTACGAGTGGGCGAAGGCAGCCTGGACACCCTTCGTGCCCTGCATCTGCCCTGCTACGTCCTGGCTGATGTTCATCGCCACATCAATGTCGCCTCGCTCAAGCAGCTGCCGTTGCGATGCCGCGTCCTTGACTTCCTTGATGACCACCACGTCCGCGGAGGGCGAAAGCGGGCCCCAGTAGTTCGGGTTCTTCTTGAATCGAAGCTCGGTATTGCGTGTCCAGGAATCCAGCATGTACGGGCCGCTACCGGCGCTGTGGGCGTCGAGATACGCCTGCGCCTGGTCGGATTTGTCGGCGTCGTCGGCATCCGAACCACCGTTTGCCTTGACGACACTCGCCTCCACGATCGCGGTGTATGGCGCCATCACTTTGAACAGGAACGCCGAATCGGCATTCGCAAGCGAGAAGGTGACTGTCGCCTGATCTGGTGTGTCGATGGAGCTGACGCCATCCATGAAGAAGGCACCGCCGCCTTTGATGTTTTTCAGCCGCAACAAGGAGAACTTCACGTCATCCGCCGTCACCGGCTTGCCATCGGCGAACTTGGCCTTCGGGTCCAGGTGGAAGGTGTAGGTCTTGAGGTCACTGGCGACATCCCACTTCGACGCGAGCTCCGGCGCGGCATCGGTGAGGGAGCCTTGCTTGAGCGTCACCAGGGTCTGATACGCCGCCGACAGATAAATCTGGCAGGTATCGCAGAACGCCCGGTCCGGGTCGAGCGTCGTCAGGTCCGTCTGGCGGGCGATGATAATCGTCCCGCTCGTCGAACTGCCCGTCGAACTGGTGGCGTTGTCATCGGAACTGCCGCCGCACGCAGCAGTCACTACACTCAGCATTACAATCACGAGGACAGCAGCGACGGGTGCCAGGATGCGTAACTTCATCGTCTCCCCCAACGCGCCTGGTCTGAGCCAGGCTCCGAGCCGGTGCAACAACGCCCCGGCCAACT
>DATNET010000637.1:0-4096 GCA_035606745.1 Tepidiformaceae bacterium | reverse complement strand
TATTCGATCCGGCCGCCCTTCGAGTCGCCGACGGTCTTGCCGACGTCCATCGTGACGGTCCCGGTGCGTGGGTTCGGCATGAGCCCGCGGGGGCCTAGCACGCGACCGAGGCGACCAACCTTGCCCATCATTTCGCGGGTGGCGATGGCGACATCGAAATCTGTCCAGCCGCCTTCGATCTGCTTAATGAGGTCGTCGCTGCCGACGAAGTCGGCGCCTGCTTCACGCGCGAGGGACGCGGGCTCGCCTTCGGTGAAGACGAGGACTCGGAGGACGCGGCCGAGGCCGTGGGGCAGGACGGTGCTGCCGCGAATCTGCTGTTCGGCATGACGCGGATCGAGCCCGGTTTTGATGTGGAGTTCGACGGTTTCGTCGAACTTCGCGGGATGGATCTCTTTCGCGAGCGTGATCGCCTCATCAACAGCGTAGAGCTTTGTTTTGTCGACCTTGCTCGCGGCTTCGAGGTATTTCTTCCCCTTCTTTGCCATGGCTATTCGACCTCGATGCCCATGCTGCGGGCCGTGCCTTCGACGATTCGCATCGCCTCTTGCAGGTTGTTGGCGTTGAGGTCGGGCATCTTGGTCTCGGCGATCTTTCGGAGGTCGGCGACGGAGACCTTGCCTACCTTGGTCAGGCGGGGGCTGCCACTGCCTTTTTCGATGCCGGCGGCCTTACGCAGCATGTCGGCGGCGGGCGGCGTCTTGAGGATGAAGGTGAAGGAGCGGTCTTCGAAAATGGTGAGCTGGGCGGGGATAATCTGCCCGGCTTTTTCCTGCGTGCGAGCGTTGTACTCTTTGCAGAATTCCATGATGTTGACGCCGTGCTGGCCCAGAGCAGGGCCAATCGGCGGGGCCGGGTTTGCTTTCCCGGCGAGGATTTGCAGTGTCACGACTGCGCGGACCTTCTTGGCCACGAGGTACTCCTGGTGTGTACAAGCGGGCGACAGGCGCGAACGCCGGGCAGCCCTCCACGTCTAGCGCGGTCCAGGGCGCGAAAAAGCTGCGCCTGCACCGGGCCGAACTCTCAGTATCCGTTAGCGCTGGGCGATGAGCAACGACCGCGTTCGTTGCCGGCCCTATTCGTCGGTCACTGCCGGGGCGCCCACGGCGGTCCGAGGGAGAAGACGCGATACGAGTGAGATGACCGGCACCTGCTGCACGAGCCCCACCCCCATCACAACCATTACAAGACCGGCGGCGAGGCTCCATCCAATCTTTTCATCGAGCACGAGGAAGCCGAGGACGACGCCTATCGGGGGCATCAGGTAGGTGACGACGGCCGCGCGTACCGGGCCGACCTGGTGGATGAGCCACATGTAGCCAACGACCATCACCCCGGAGCTGACGCCGCCAAGCATCGCGAGGCTGAGCACGGCGCCGAGGCCGATTGATGGTCCCGGAACGTCGCGGAAGATGAGTGCGGCGGGGAGCAGATAGAGCGCGCAGAAGCCGATCTGGCCAATGGCGAGCGGCATGGCGGGTACGCTGCGCATCCATCGGCGGATGATGACCGCGGAAAGCCCGTAGCAGAAGGTGGCACCGAGCATGACGAGCACGGCCAGAGAGGCGCTGGTCCCGCCATGGAGGAGACCGTCGCCCATAATCACGAGGACGCCGGCGAAACCGAGGAGCAGGCCAAGTATTCGGCCGCCGCTGAGCCGTTCGGCCCTGAGGAGGAAGGTGGCAAAGATGGCGGCCCAGAGCGGCTGGCTGGAATTGGTCACAACTGCGGCGCTGCTGGGAGCGTGCTGCTCGGCGGTGGCGAAGAGCGTCCATGGTAAGGCGAAGTTGAGGGCGCCGAGCATGGCGAGCATCGCCCACAGCCGCCAGGTGCGTGGGAACTGGTGGCGGAGCGCGAAGGCGATCGGCATGAGCGTGACTGCCCCAAGCGTGGAGCGGCTGGCACTGACACCGAGTGGCGCGACGCCTGCATCGATGAGCACTTTGATAAAGAGGAACGAGCCGCCCCAAACCAGCCCAAGGGTGAGGAGCACGGCCAGCTGGCGATTCGTCATTGGAGGACCACGCGCGGAAGATGCGGTGTGGTTGCCGGTGGCCGGCCGGTCCCCCCGAGCGCGCGAAGCAGCCGCCGAGCAGTTGGCACGGAGGTTGGGATGACAGAATCCACGTACCTGGCAACGGTCACTGCTATAGCGTGGGACATCAGCCGGTTACGGGTCGGATCCAATGACGTCGGGCGGCGCGTCAGATTGGATCGCGCGCGAGGGCCGCGCCGGCGGGTTCGTCGGTCGCCGGCCAGAATTCCGATTGGAGCCGGGCGGTCTCGGCGAAGAGGGTACGCCAGGCCGTTTCGTCCATCGGCGGGCCAGTGAATCCCGGGCATTCGATGTGCCTGACAAGCAGGGGCACGTAGGGGTGGAACGGCCTGCCGGTGAGGAGCGGTTGGATGGAGCGGAGCATGCCGGAAGGATCGCCCGAGACGGGCCGGCCTGTCTGCTCGTCGACGAAGATGACGAAGTGCGGGTAGAGGCGGCAAGCGTTCGGGCGGCCTTCGTATTCGCCACATGTGAGATTCGGGGAGAGTTGGGCGCAGTGGTTCTCGGCTCGTTTGAGAAGGTACGGTTGGGCCATTGGCAGCGTGATCGGCTTGCCGTCCTCGGATTCGAGAAAGGTAACGGGCTGTCGGCCGCTAGCGGCCTGCATGCGCGCGACCTCCTGTTCTCCGAGGTTCACGCTGAAGGCTCGGCAGCAATGGGCATCGCATGTCTCTGGTTGGCAGATGAATGTGGCGCAGCCGGGAAGCGCGAGCGTGTAGGCGCCGAGCCGTTGGACGACCGAGGCCCATGCCGAGTTCATCTGTTCGAGTTGTGTGGTGAGGAGCTGCATTCTTATCCATAGTAAACGGACGCTTCCCCTCGTGCGCCGATGTCGGAGGCGGTGCGTTGCCCAAGCGAAGGCGAGGCAGTATCCTTTCGGCCCGGTGGCGGTGGAACTCACTCGAACTATGACTAACGAAGTTTCCGGATTCGAATCAATGCCGCTGGACGAGCGCCAGCGGATGCGCAAACAGATGAGCGACCAGGCGATCAAGCTGGCCGGTGCGAGCCGTTGGCAAGATGCAGCGAACGTCAACAAGGAATTCGTGCGCATGTTCGGGGACGACGCAGAGGCGTTGAACCGGCTCGGCAAGGCGCAAATGGAGCTTGGGCAGATAACGGCTGCGCGCGAATCGTATGGCCGGGCTATCGCCCTGGACGCGACGAACACGATCGCCCGGCGGAACCTCGACCGCCTTGCAGGCATGAAGGATTCGTCGGCATCGGCGGCGAACCCGAGCCAGCTCGACACCAAGCTGTTCGTGGAAGAGACGGGGACGGCCGCGGTTGCGAAATTGCAGGCGACGGACCCGGCGATCAGCGCGCAGATGGACGCGGGCGACGTTGTCGAGCTGCGCGCGCAGGGCAACGCCGTGAACGTGCACACCGTAAAGGGCGACTACGTGGGGATGATCGAGCCACGCATTGGGCTGCGCCTCTCGAAGGCGATGAATGCGGGCAACCAGTACGCGGCGGCGCTGGTCACCATCGAAGGCGGGATCAAGGTGATGATCCGGGAGACGTTCCAGCACCCTTCGATGATTGGGAAGGTGAGCTTCCCGCAGGCGCGCAGCAACGATGTGCGGGCGTATACACGCAAGGGCCTGCTACGCAAGGAGATGGAAGACATCGAGTATGGCGACGACGAGGTAGAGGACGAGGAAGAGACCGAGGGCTGGAGCGAGACGCGCGAAGATGGCGATGCGCACCAGGCAGACATTGATGTCGATACGGACGAGGAGTCGTTCGACTAGGTCCGGGCGATGGCCGCGGGCCCCTACGCGCGCGGTGCGGCGGTCAGGTTCTTTACGGGTGGTTGAAAAGTGGGTGTACAAGGCGACCGAAGGCGTCGATGCTAGGTGGTGTAGTGTGCATTCGGCGCGAAGGGGGAATAGCGACCATGGCTTCAATACTCAGCGAACCGAAGACCGTTCGTTCGTCCGTCTCAGCGATGATTGGGCGTCTCGAGACGTTTATCTCGCGGATGGAGCGTCGTTACGAATGCACGTCGCAGGCGATGCTGGACGACGTGAGAGCTGG
>DATNET010000626.1:0-3241 GCA_035606745.1 Tepidiformaceae bacterium | reverse complement strand
TCGTTGCCCTGGCCACCAGCGCGCTGGGCGTGTTTTTCAACGTCGCGTACGAGGCCTATTTGCCTACGCTCGTCCAGCGAGAGGAGCTGGTCGAAGGAAACAGCAAGCTGACCGCCACGGCATCGGTGGCGGAGTTCGCGAGCTTCAGCCTATCGGGGTGGCTCGTGCAGCTGATGCGGGCGCCGGGCGCGATCGTCGTGGATGCCGTCTCGTTCCTCGCCTCAGCGTTCGCCCTGTGGCGCATCCACGCACCTGAGCCACAGCCGGCGCCTCCGGCAGAGCGGCAGCACATCGTACGGGAGGCGCTCGAAGGCGTTCAATTGGTGGCCAGGGAGCCGCTGCTGCGGTCGCTCGCCGGGGCAAGCGTGCTCGCGATGCTGGGCTCGAACATCGTCAGTGTCGTCTTCCTCCTGTACCTCAACCGCGAGCTCGGTTTCAGCCCCGGAGTGCTGGGACTGATCTTCGCGATCGGCGGCGTGACATCATTGGCGGGCGCGTATTTCGCAGGCCGGACACAGCTCTTCGGCGGCTTCGGCATGGCGCTCGTCCTCGCGGCATTCATGCGCGCGGGCGGGGCCCTCTTCATGCCGCTGACGGCAAGCGTTTCCGTGCTCGGCGCTGCACTGCTGGTGGCGAACCAGCTCGTCACCGACCCTGCGTGGACCTTCTACGACATCAACGCCATCAGCCTGAGACAGGCGATCACGCCTGACCGCTTGCAGGGCCGCATGAACGCGAGCATGCGCTTCGTCGAGTTCGGCGCCATGCTGCTGGGCACGGCTGCGGGCGGTCTCGGTGGCGAATGGCTGGGGTTGCGGCAGATGCTCTTCGCGGCCGTAGGCATGCAACTGCTGGCGGCCTGTTGGCTGGCAGTGTCGCCGGTGCGCAAGCTGCGCACGATGCCGGTCGCCGTGGAGGTAGTGGCGGCGGCGTGAAGCGCAAGGCTGGAAGACGCCTCGGGCCTCGGGCCCAGGAGTTGCGCTAAACTCCCCACCATGAAACTGCGCATCCGCCAGATTGCTCTCGTCGCCGAACAGCTTGAGCCAGTCCTCGATGACCTCCGGGCCGTGCTCGGGATCGACGTGTGCTACCGCGACCCCGGGGTCGCCCGCTTCGGGCTCGAAAACGCGCTGCTGCCCGTGGGAAACCAATTCCTCGAAGTCGTGGCGCCCACGGAAGAGGGCACGGCGGGCGGGCGCTACCTCGAACGCCGCGGCGGCGACGGCGGCTACATGGTGATCACGCAATGCGACGATCACGCACCGCGACGGAAGCGGGTCGAAAAGCTCGGCATCCGCATCGTCACCCAATTCGAAGTGCCGGGCCATTCCGCAACATGCAGCTCCACCCGAAAGACACGGGAGGCTCGTTTTTCGAAATCGACCAGGAGGTCGGCGAACACGCAAACGACGAAGATGGGCCGTGGGACCCCGCAGGCGGCGCAGACTGGAAGGCCGGGCAGCGATTGGATGTGGTCACAGGCATTACCGCAGCCGAAATCCAGGCGGACGACCCGGCAAAGGTCGCGGCGCGCTGGTCCGAAATCGCGGAAATCCCACTCGGCAAGGACGCAGCCGGGAATACGGTCCTGCCGCTGGATGGCTCGGTCGTGCGCTTCGTCGCTATCAGCGACGGCCGTCCCGAGGGGCTCGGCGGCATCGATGTCAGCGTCGCAGATCGTCCGCGGCTGCTGGCGGCGGCGAAGGACCGCGGCTGCTATGTGAGCGATGAGGAAGTATACCTTTGTGGCATGCGGGTGCGGCTGCAGTAGCGCCTGTCCACCCGGCCGTAACGAGCGACGGGACCCCGCGCTGGCCGCCACGCTGAGCGCTCGCGGCCGAGTACAGCCAGGTAGCGGCCGCCAACAGCGTCGCCATTTGCCCTCCGTGGTGGATCTCCACATTCTTATGTCTTGCCGTCGGGTAGGGTTAATCGGGTGTGGCTACGTTAGAGTGGTGCCATGGCAACGAGGTTCATCCTCGGAAACGCACGCCTGACACGCCGCCAACGGGAGGTCATCACCATGCTCGCCGACGGCTATTCCAACCGCGAAATCGCCGATGCACTGGATATTTCGCTGGACGGCGCTAAGTGGCACGTTGGCGAGATCCTGGTTCGGCTCAATGTGGATTCGCGCGAAGCTGCGGTGGCATGGTGGCGGAATGCCGAGCACCGAGGTGGCACCCCATCACGCAGCTTGTGGGCAATAGCGTTCGTTCTGCCATGGAAGCTGATGGCGGCCGTCGCCGGAGTCTTCGGGGCATCAAGTGCCCTGAGGCCCCGCATCACCACTGACGAGGCTGCACTCTTGCGGGAGACGGCCGTGACGGAAACGTGGATGCCGCCCGATCCCCCACCGTTTGTGATTTCACCGGCCGTGGCTTCCGCAGCCCCCGCTTCCTCGGTACGGACCTCTGGTGGCGGCGACCCTTACATCGAGCATCCGGCCGCCATCATCCCCACGACGCCGAGGTCCCGTTTCGAGTCCGGGAGCAGCGAGGATGGGGACGAATCCGGGTGAGCGGGAGATCCCACCAATCGGCTCAAACAGGAGGGTGATTCATGCTCAGCAAACGATGGTTAACCGTCGTGGCCTCGGTCGCGGCAATTGCTCCGGGCGCTGCTTTTGGCGCCTCGAAGCAGCGGCGCAGCAACCAGGGCGAATCGGCCTTTTCGGAGGCGTTCGGCGGCGACCCCGCGCGTGCGGCTGCCCCGCAACAAACGAACCCGATCTTCGTCGACTACTTTCAGTCCTATGCCAACCTGGGCGATATGGCGAAGGCCTCGGATGCCGTCGTTCTGGCGCGTACCGGCCCTTCCCACAACTCGGTGGAAGGCAACACGCCTTTTACCGATTTCACGATGACGGTGCTCGCTTCGGAGAAGGGCAGCCTGGGGACAGGAGATTCCTTCGTGCTTCACCAGACCGGCGGGTACAACGCTACTGGGCAACTGGCGGAAGTCACCGATGACCCGCTCCTGGAGATTGGCACCGACTACCTGCTGTTCCTGCAACACGACCCGTCGAGCGGTGTCTACTTCGTGGTCGATGGGCCGGAGGGGCGCCTTGTCGTGCACGATTCCGAGGCATATCGCTCAGTTCCGTGTACAAGCAGCGCCACATCGACGATCTTGGGCTTTCGAACAAGAGCCTCACCGACGTGGCGGCGAACATCCGCTAACCCAATCCGCGAGCCCTCGTGCTGCCACCCGCCCCTTCAACCTTCGCGTGCTTAAGTGC
>DATNET010000615.1:0-4606 GCA_035606745.1 Tepidiformaceae bacterium | reverse complement strand
GTCGCTGGAAGACACCTATCTGCGCATGATCGCCGAACAGGAACCCGAAGCCCCACGAGGGCCGAAGCCGTGAGCGTCGACAAAGCCGCCCCCACATCCGCCCTTACCGGAGCCTCCGCCCGTCAGGGCATGCGCCATCCTGGCCTCATTCCGCTCACGTATTCGCGCACCGTCATCGAACTCAAGCAATTCTTCCGGGAGCCCCAGTCCGCGGTCTTCACCTTCGCCTTGCCGATCCTCCTCCTGTTGCTTTTCGGCAGCATCTTCAACGACAAGATCGCCGGGCCGCCGGGCGTCGAGTCCGTCAACTTTCGGCAGTATTTCCTCGCCGGGATGATCGCCTCAGGCGTCATGTCGGCCTGTTTCAATAACCTCGCCATTAGCATCTCGCTGGAACAGAGCGAAGGCATGCTGAAGCTCCTGGCGCTAACGCCGCTGCCCCCGGCCGCGTACTTCGGCGGCAAACTCATGAGCTGCCTGCTCATCACGGTTATCGAAACCGTGCTGATGCTCGCCCTTGGCGTTGGCCTGTTCGGTATTGCGCTCCCCGTGGACCTCATGCACTGGGCCGTCTTCGCTGGCGTGATGGTCGTCGGCGTAGCGACGTGCACCCTGCTCGGGATCGCCTACACCCGCTTCATCCCGAATTCGCGCTCGGCCACGCCCATGGTCATGCCGGTCTACCTCATCCTGCAGTTCATCTCCGGCGTCTTCTTTCAGTTCACGCAGGTGCCTGCCCCACTCCAGTGGGTCGCGTCGCTCTTCCCGTTGCGGTGGATGGCTCTCGGCCTGCGCTACGCTTTCCTCCCGGGATGGTTCAAATCCCAGGAGACCGGCCACTCATGGAACGTGGGCCTGGTTTTCGCCGTACTTGCCTTCTGGCTCGTGGCAGGCTTCATAATTTCTTTGCGCACATTCCGGTGGGGCCGGACCAGAAATACCTAGCGCAGCCGCGCCAGCCGCGCCACACCGCATTCCCGTCCCGCCAGATGACGCGACGGTTCTCCTGGAGGAACCCCATGGCATTCATCAATAAGCAACGACTCACCGCGGAAATCGACGGCGATTTCGTCGTCTTCATGATCGGCATGCGCGTAAACAAGCCGCTCAAACTCCACAAATGGCTGCCCGTCTTCATGGCCATGCCGAAGATGCTCCGCGAGCTCTCGCGCAACCCCGATCTTGGCCTGCTCGATGCGCGTCAGCATCTTGCGAACCCGTTCAGCCCCATGGTCATCCAGTACTGGCGTTCCTTTGAACAACTCGAAGCCTGGGCCACGAGCCGTGATCACGAACACTTCCCCGCGTGGGCCGCGTTCAACAAAAGCATTGCCAGCAATGGCGATGTCGGCATCTGGCACGAAACGTTCAAGGTCGCCGCGGGGCAGTATGAAACGGTCTACAACAACATGCCCATCTTTGGCCTCGCCAAAGCCGGCCGGCCCGTCCCCGCAACGGGCTCCAGGACCACCGCCCGCGGCCGCATCACCGGCGAGGAGTACGATCCCGCGGTCGCCCCCGGCGCTGCCGATCCAGCCCTTGAGCCGGCGTCCACGCCCGCAGACACCCACTAACCACGCACACTCCCGGCCGTGTCTAGCCTCTCGTCTCTAGTCGCTAGTCTCTCGTCTCTCGACTCTCGCCTCGGTCCGCTCCCACGCCACCGCTGCCGCACCGAGCAGCCCGGCGTCCTCGGCCAGCTCGCTGATGCGCACAAGCGTGCCCGCCGCGGGCCCGTATGCGAGGGAGTACATCGCCTGCCGTAGCGGCCCCAACAGCATGTCCCCCATACTCAGCAGGCCACCGCTCAGCGTCACGACATCGGGGTTGAGCACGTTGACCAGGCTGCCGATGCCAAGACCCAGCAGATGCCCGCCATGCCGTATCTCCGCCTCCGCAATTGCATCGCCCGCCGATGCCGCGGCGAACAGGTCTGCCCCCGTCGCTGTTCGTCCGCCCACGATCTCCCGGAGGATTAGCGACTTGCCGCTGCTGACCAGCACGCGTGCACGCTCCGCGAACGCCACGCCGCTGACCATCGCCTCGAGGCACCCACGCGATCCGCAATTACACACCGGTCCCGAGGGGTCGAGGATGATATGGCCGATTTCGCCCGCGAGCCCCTGCGACCCCCGGTAGAGGTGCCCTTCGACCACAATCCCGCCGCCGATGCCCGTGCCGAGGGTCGCGTGTAAGAGGTTCCGAGCGCCTCGTCCGGCGCCGTATCGGAACTCGCCCAGCGCAGCCGCACTGGCATCGTTCTCGATGTACACGGGGATTCCCAGCCGCGCCGCGACCGGTGGCGTTAGTGGCAGGTTGCGAAAACCCGGGATGTTCGGCGCAATCACCACCACTCCCCGGTCCGCGTCGATCAGTCCAGCGGTCGCAATGCATGCCGCCAGCGGCGGCTCCGGCGCTGCCGCCGCCGTCCGCGCAAGCAAGTCGATTACGTGCCCAATGATTTCGTCCCGCGTCGCCGCTTGTGGCGTGTCGTCTTCCACCCGCACGAGCAGTTCCCCGGCCTCATTAACGATCGCCGCACGCAGGTTCGTGCCGCCAAAGTCGCCCGCAAGCACGGTTGCCATCTACCAACTCTATGCCAGCTCATCGGCACGGACGAGATTGCTCGAAGCATCTGTACTGGCCTTTGCGCTCTCTGCGGCCTTCGCGGTTAGCGTCCCCGTTCTTCTGGCGCGAATCCTCGCCGCATCGTGTTCTCCGTGATCGCGCGAGCCACCATGAACTGCCGGACGTAGTCCGGCCCACCGGCTTTGTCGCCCCCGCCCGACATTGCGAAACCGCCGAAAGGCTGCCGCCCCACGACGGCACCCGTCGTCTTCCGGTTGATGTACAGGTTGCCCACCCGGAATTCGCGCCTCGCGAACGCGATATTGCGCGGGTTGCGGGAGTACACGCCGCCCGTTAGAGCGAAGCGCGAATCCATCGCCACTTCCACGGCCTCTCCGAATGTCGTCGTGCGGTACAGCACGAGCACGGGCCCGAAGATCTCTTCGCAGCTCAACACCGATTCCCGAGGCACCTCTTCGAAGACCATGGGCGCAACGTAGTGGCCGGTGAATGTGGCCGGCGTGGAACCACGTGCCAGCAACGTACCTTCGCGTTGCCCCACATCGATATACCGCTCGATCCGCTCCCGTGCTTCATCGGAAATCACCGGCGGCACGTTCGTGTACGGGTCCTCGGGTGGGCCGACGATGAGGCTTTCCACGGCCGCCGCGAGTCGCGTCCGAAACTCCTCGTACGCCGAGCCCACCACGACAACGCGGCTGCACGCGCTGCACTTTTGGCCCGCATAGCCAAATGCAGACGTGACGACGCCACTCACCGCCTGGTCGAGGTCCGCATCGTCGTCCACGATGATGGCGTTCTTGCCGCCCATCTCCGCGATCACGCGCTTAACGTTGCGCTGACCCGGATGCACGACCGCGGCCGCCTTGATGATCTCCAATCCAACGGCGTTGCTGCCGGTGAACGCGACCACATCCACGCCTGCGTGCGACACCAGCGCCTGCCCCACCGTCTCGCCCGGTCCCGGCACATACTGCACAACCCCGCGCGGCACGCCGGCTTCGCGTAGCAGACTCGCCAATTTCGCGGCAATGATCGGCGATTGCTCCGCTGGCTTGAGTATCGCTGCGCAGCCCGCGGCCAGCGCCGCGCTCGCCATGCCGCACAGGATCGCCAGGGGAAAGTTCCACGGCGCGATGACAGCGGCCACGCCGCGGCCCTCGTAGATGTAGCGGTCGTCTTCGCCGGGCACCTCCACGAGCTCCGCGCCCGCCCCAAGCCGTTCCGCACACCCCGCGTAATAGCGCAGATAGTCGATCGCCTCGATGACGTCGCCATCCGCTTCCGCCCACGGCTTGGCGCATTCGAACACCATCGTCGCGGCGAACTCGAATCGCCTCTCGGTGAGCAGCCCCGCCGCCCGCCGGAGGACCGCCGCGCGCTCGTTTGCTGGCGTGTCTCGCCACTCGGGAAACGCCTTGGCGGCTGCAACAACGGCGCGGCCTCCATCTTGCGGTGAAGCGCGGCCCACCAGTCCCATGACCGTCCCCGGCTCGGCCGGGCACCGCACCTCATCCCACTCGTCTACCGCAATACCGTCGCTCTCTATCGCCAGTGGGTATCTCGCGCCGAACTGCGCTCGCGCATGTTGCAGCGCCGCCGCCATCTCCGAACGCACTTCGGCACGGTAAAACTCCGCCGGCGGAGCATTGACGAACTCCGCCGTCTCGCGTTCCGGGTCCGCGCCACCGGCAGGCACTCGTAGGAGCTCCTCCGGATCTCCTTCTTCGTGGCGGTGTACCAGCCACGATTCGTTGGACGTGTTTTCCAGTAGTCGCCGCACAAGGTACGCCATCCCCGGCAAGATCTGCCCCACAGGCACATACACTCGCGTGCGATACCCGGATTCGTGTACGGCTCGCCGCAGCCCTTCGGCCATCCCGTACAGCATCTGAAACTCGACATCTTCGCGCGGCAGCCCAGCCGCCTCGGTCCGCACCATCGCCTGCGTGATCGTGCGCGGGTTGTGCGTCCCAAACGCCGGACGGAGATATGGGTACGCCTCCACCAGGAGCTG
>DATNET010000590.1:0-6037 GCA_035606745.1 Tepidiformaceae bacterium | reverse complement strand
GCATTTGAGCCCGGCCTTTTCACACATGACGACGGTGGTCCACCTGGAGGAGCCGTGGATCGCGGACGTGGGCTTCGGAGGGCGCTTGATCGAGCCGCTGCGTCTTCACGATTCCGGAGACCAGCTGTTCGGGGAGAGGCGCTACGTGCTCGCGAACGATGGCGACCATTGGTTCATGACGGGGACGGAGCCGGGCAACCCGCCAGTGGCCTACACGTTCACGTTGGAGCCGCGCGAATTTAGCCAATTCGAACCAGTCAACGAGTGGTTGCAAACGTCTCCCGATTCGCGTTTTACGCTGGGCGAAGTGGTGTCGTTGGGCACGGAGCACGGGCGGATGACGCTGGCGCCGGGCCGCCTGATTGTGACCGAAGGCGAGGCGCGCGAAGAGCGCGAGATTGGCTCGCCGGAGGAACGGGCCACGATCCTGCGGGAGCAGTTCGGCATTGCGGTGTGATCGCGGACGCGCGCCGGGGTGTGAGGCGGGCTAAGCGCGGACCGGGGAAGCGACATCGAGGGTGTGTTTGCTTAGCTCCGCCATGACCCGGGCGCCGGTTTCGGGGTCGGGTTCTACGACGGGGAGTCGCGGCTCGCCGATCGCGAAACCGAGTTGGCGGAGGACATAGCGGATGGTGCTGGGGTTGCCGTTCAGGAAGCAGGCATCGGTGACGCGGCAGAGCTGCCGATGGATGGCGGCGGCGCCGGCGACATCGCGCGAGTCGAGGCGGCGCTGCATTTCGCGGATCTGGCTGGCAACAATGTGGCCCGTCACGGTGACGACGCCGTAGCCACCGAGGCACCAAATGTGGAAGGTGTCGTTGTCGTTGCCGCTCCATATCTTGAAATCGAGGTGCCTTTCGCGGACGCCTTCGATGAGCGCGGCGGTGTGGGCGAGGTCACCATTGGCTTCCTTATCGCCGATGATATTTGGAAGTTCGGCCAGCCGGAGGATGGTGGCGGGCGTCATATTGACCCCGGTGCGGCCTGGCACGTTGTAGACGATGACCGGCAGCGGCGTGCTTTCGGCGATGACACGGAAATGCTGGTAGATGCCCTCTTGAGGGGGCTTGAGATAGTAAGGCGCGACAGCAAGGATGGCGTCGGCGCCCGCGCGCTCGGCAAGCTTCGTGAGGTGGACGGAGTGGCGGGTATCGTAGGTGCCGGCGCCGACCACCACCGTGGCGTCGGGCAGTTCTTCCTTGACCTCTCGCCAGAGCCGGGCTTTTTCGTCGTCGCTGAGGAGCGGCGCTTCGCCGGTCGTCCCGGTCAGGACGACGCCATCGTTGCCGATGCGGACGAGGTGGCGGGCGAGACGGCGGGCGTGGGCATAATCGACTTCGCCGCCAGGGGTGTAGGGGGTGACCATGGCGGTGAGGATGCGTCCGAGTTCAGGCATAGGAGTGCTCCGGGAAGGTTGAGCGCCGCGCCGTTCGTTGGGGACCGGCGATCGAAGGTGAAGAGCCGTTATTGTAGCGCGCGGCGGGCCACGCCGGGGATGCGGCGCGAGATGACACGAACGGCCGGGCGCACACGGGGCGCAACAACGAAGGCTCCCGGCGTGGAGCCGAGAGCCTTGTTTTGGGGAATCGAACCGGAGCCCCGGACGGCGTCAGGGAGTGGCGGCCTTGTGCTTCGGGCCGTTGTTGACGAAGTTCGCTATCCACTGGTCAGCCTTCGTCTTGAGGGTAGCTGCGCGAGCCGGATCGAGCTTGCCGTTGGAGACGGCGGTGTCGATGGCGGTGTTCGCCTTCGACTGTGCGGCGGTGATAACGGCGCTGGCCTGGGAGCCGGCTACCTGGGCGATGGTCTGGCCTTGCTTGAGGTCCTGCTGGAGCGTGGCAGCGGGAATGTTGAGCGTGGTCGCGGCGACATCGACCAGGTCCTTGCGGGCATGGAGCAGCTTTTTGATGGCTTGCCGCGCAGGGCCACCCTTAGCCGACATGATGGTATCGATGGCGGCGGGGGCCTTTGCGGTGATCTTGTCGGCCTGGGCCTGGGTGAGTTTGTTCGCGGTGACGGCTGCCTGGACTCTCGTCGTCAGGTCGGCCACGACAGCACTCTTGACGGTCGCGGGGTTGCCGTTCCTGGCGGCGATGAGGTCATCGATGCTCTGGCTGGCTTTAAAGCCGGTCTGGAGATCGGCCTTCGTCAGGCCGCTTTGCTTGACGATGTCGGCGTAGAGGCCGTGAAGCAGGGGGTGCTTTCCGCTGCGCGCACCTGCCGCCGGTGAGGCGGGGGAAGCATCGGCGTGGACCTGGAGGACGGCTGAGGTGGGCGTGGGCGTTCCGCTGCTCTCGCCGCTCATAGCGACGGCCGCGCCGCCGACAAGGCCGACGGCAAGCACGCTGGCAACCGAGATCGCTGCGACGCGGTTGCGAAGAAGGTTAGTGAACATCTCGTGATCGAACTCCTCTGCGTAGGCGGGACGTTCCGGGGTCCCGTCGCGAGCCGTTTCGGTTCGCACTCAAGGTATGGCAGTTTGGCGGAGGAAGGTGACGGGGGGCGTCCTGGGAATTTACTGGTGCTTTTCGATCCAGCGGCCGCGGAAGATGAGGAGGTCGCCGGCGGCCACTTCTACCGTCGCGGGAGGGCGGGCGACCTCGTTGTGGACGCCGAGGGGGCTGAACTCGAGGGTGTAGCCGGAGAGATCCCAACGGAGGCCATGGGTGGTGATGCCGGTGCAGCGGCCGATGGCGACGAGTGAGACGACGGTTCCGGGGGGCGCATCGATGGTTTCGCGGTGTTCGACGAGCGAGATCTCGAAGAGGTCATCGATAACCGCTACGCGCGCTTTGCCGCGAAAGCGAGTGATCACCGAGAGGTTGGCGAGGGCGTGGTCGGCACGGCCGCCGGATGCTGCGGCGATGTCGACGGTATCGCAGCCCTGTTCGATGCAGAAAGCGACCGCTTTTTCGAGGTCGGTGGAATCGAGCGCGGCGTCGTGGTGGAACGCTTCGGGCGGGAGCTGTGCGCGTCCTTCGGCGCTCACGGAATCGAAGTCGCCGACGACGGCGTCGACGTGAAGGCCCGCAGCGAGCGCTTTGTCGAGACCAGCGTCGGCGGCGACAACGAGAGCGGCGCGGGCGGCCAGGGTATTGAGCAGCTCGGCGGACGGAGGATCGCCGTTGGCGACGATGAGAGCGCGCATGGAGCAAGTAGAGCGTGGCGGCAGGTATCGAGCCAGCGTTGAGCGACTGTCGTCGCTTTGGCGCCAGCGCCCCCGGTCGCTTTGGTTGGAGAGGAAGCGAGGCGGACTCGAGTGTGAAGATCTGGTTAGGGCGGAAAGTGGCGTCTTCACAAGGGGATGGGGACGTATAAAATGGGAGACGGGACTGGCCCCGCGCGAAGTGTCCGCTCCACTTGCGCCGCGAGACAGTCCCACGAAAGCCGCAGTGGCGATACTGCGGCTTTCGTGGTTAACGGTGATGGTTTTCGGCGGGCTGTCTAGCCGGCGGGCGGGTCGATGAGGGGAGCGGTGCGCCGCAGCTGGGCTCGCATGGCCCAGAGGGTGCCCCGGCTAATGTTGGCGAATTCCAGTGGGGTGTTGCGTTCGTGCCATGCTTCCACCTGTGCGAGGGCGGCGCTTGATTTGGCGAGGTATTCGCGGGCGAGCGGGCGCAGGCCATCGAGCACGGCGTCCCACGCGGCGATGCGATTGGCGAGGTATTGAGCGGTGTGGGCGACGATTTGCGCCTGGGCGTGCTCGCGCTGAAGCCGGCTGGTTTCGGCGGGGTCATCGCTGACGAGGGCGCTGAGCTTTCGTTCGACGCCCCGCAACAGAAAGGCGCCCTCGAGTGCTTCAGGCACCTTGGCCGAGAGGGTAGCGCGTGGCTGCGCTGAGAAGTCGAGGACATCTCCGCGGTCCGACATTTGGAGATTGTGAAGGTCGAGGAAGAGGCGGTACGCACGCTCCTGCTCGGTGTAGAGGGCGAGCATGGGGCCGCGGTTATGAGGGAACGCGGCCGCGCAAAACTGGAGGAGCTGCGCGGCGGGGTCTGCGTGGGCATCCAAGGCGCAGCGAGCCATCCACCAGGCGTTCCAGGGTGGGCCGACCCATGGCCGGCTCGTGACCATGAGGTTCTGGAGGTTGTGGGCGCCAGGTGCGTAGGCGCGGGCATCGGCGGGCAGCACGCGCAGGTGTGTGGGAGCGAGTCCTTTGAAGAGGATGGCGTCGCTGTGGTATTCGAAAACGCTAACGCGCCGGGGGTCGCTTCCGAAGGCCTGGAGGACGCCCTCGTAGGGCACCCAGTACTCGAGCGCGTTCTTTTCGCATACGGGGTCGTCGATGGCATGGGCGTAGCAGCGTTCCCGCGGCGCCCACAGGGCGACAACGTTGTCGCGAGGCGTGACGTTGGTGGGCGGGGGCACGGTGTCGTGATAGGCGAGGTGCGCGACGCTGGCGCCGGGGGCAACTTCGGCGAGTGCCTCAGCAAGAATGTTGGTCGCGAGGAGCGCCTGGTCGGAGGGAGTGAGTGCTGCGCATCCGGGGCATTCACACCAGCCGCCACCGCGAATGTCGTCGCCAAAGAGGTGGTAGATGTCGGCGCCGGCGAAGCGTTCGAAGAAACGCCGGGCGTTGCGGCGGAGCTCAGCGGATGCGCCCGGATTTGTGGGGCAGAGGTTGTAGCGGGCGTCGCGGACGCCGTTCCGCAGCGGGAACCATTCAGGGTGCAGTTCGAACGCGGTGCGAGGGACCATGGCGGCGAGGTGGTGGCCGCCAAACTGGAGCCGCATCCCGCGTTTCGCCGCCTCCGCTACGATTGCGGGCCCATCAGTGTCCCAGCGTTCGAACATCCATCCGCCGGCGGTGGCGAGTTCTTCGGCGGTCGTGGGACGCTCCCGGTCTGGCCGGTCCCAGCGGCTGGGCGGAGTGTCGTGAAAGAAGAGGTCGTTGAGGCGGTTGCGGCTGGCCCATTCCATCCACGAGCGCCAGTCGTCGGTGAAGGCGTCCTGGCCGAGGATGAGCGTGCGGCGGGAGAACGATGGCTGGTGTTCTGAGCGTCCATTTGGAAGCGGGTCCGTGGAACGCAGGCAGATACCGGACTCGCCGGGTTCGACCCAGGCGAAGCCGAGCTGCTCCAGGAGCCAATACAGGCCGTTGAGGGCTCCGCGCGAGTTTTCGCCTCGTAGGAGGATTTCGCCGGGGGTCACGTTGGCGGAGAAGGAATCGGGTGCGTCGCGTGCAGCGGCGGCATCGCTCACGCGGATGACGCCAGTTTCGTTGGCGGCGGCGGACAATGCGAAGCTTGCGTGGAGCTGAAATTCGTCACGGATGTGAGCCGCGATGGCGGGGTCGCTCACGCCGGAGGTATCGACGTGCCAGCCGTGCAGTCCTGCGGCGGAGATGGTCATGGCGGCTCCCGGAGGTATGGGCCGATGCTAGCGGGCGGGTAAGGTTCGCGCCACGGATAGGAGCGGGCGGCACTTCAGCGGCTAATCGAAGATCTGTTTCGAGGGCGCGGCCGGGTCGTAGTTCGCGCGGGCATAGGCGAGGACGCTGACGTGCCGGGCGCCGTGTTCGCGCAGGACTCGTGCGCATTCGTTTGCGGTCGCGCCGGTGGTGACGACGTCATCGAGGATGGCGACGCGGCAGCCATCGAGCCGTGGGCCATCATAGGCGAACGCGCCAGAGATATTTGAGCGGCGTTCGCCGAGGTGCATGCCGACCTGGTGGCTCGTGTTCTTGACGCGGAGCAGCTTGGATGCGGAGGGCGTGCGCCCGAGTTCGGCGAGGATTCGAGCCGACTGGTTGAACCCGCGTTGTCGCTGGCGCTGGCGGTGCAGCGGCACGGCGAGGAGCATGTCGGCCTGCTGCACTTCGGCCAATGGCGCGATGGCCCTCGCCATGACGGCTGCGAGACGCACGACTCCGCGGTATTTCAAGGCATGGACGACACGGCGCGCGGCGCCCTCCATGTCGGCAGCGGCGTAGACGTTGTCGACGGCATCCATGTGGAGACATCGGGGGCAGTTCAGACCTGCGGCGCCAGCGTTGTCCCAGCGCGCTGAACAGAGGGGGCAACGCGGGCCGGTGGAA
>DATNET010000569.1:0-2672 GCA_035606745.1 Tepidiformaceae bacterium | reverse complement strand
CAGCGCCGGCCTTGCAGAAGTGCTCAAGCACGTCCACGGCCCCGACTTTCCTACCGGAGCCATCCTCTATGGCCGCGGCAACATCGCCGAGACCTACCGCACCGGCCGCGGTCGCTTCCTCATGCGTGCCCGCGTCGCCACCGAAAGCCTGACCAAGGACAAGCAGGCGCTCATCGTCACCGAGTTGCCTTACCAGGTCAACAAGGCTCACCTCTTCAAGCGCATTGCCGAACTGGTGGACAACAAAGTCATCACCGACATCGACGTCGAGAACACCCGCGACGAGAGCGACCGCGACGGCATGCGCATGGTCATCGGACTGAAGCGCGGCGCACAGCCGGAAATCGTTCTCAACCAGCTCTACAAGCACACCCAGTTGCAGGAGAGCTTCTCCATGATCTTTCTCGCGGTGGCCAACAGCCAGCCGCGGGAAATGGGGCTGGACGAGGCCATCCGCGTCTTCATCGATCACCGCATCGACGTGGTGCAGCGCCGCACCGTCTACCTGCTGCGCAAGGCGCGCGAGCGCGAGCACATCCTCGAAGGCTACAAGATCGCCCTCGACAATCTCGACACCGTGATCCGCATCATTCGCGCATCGGCCTCGCGTGCTGAAGCGCGTGAAAACCTCTACACGTGGGGCAAAGGCGCGGAGATCGTCATCAACCTGGACCGCGAGCGGGCGGCAGGCGAAGAACGCGGCCTCACGCTGAAACAGGTCGACGCCATCCTTGAATTGCAGCTCTACCGGCTCACTCAGCTCTCGGTTGACGAGATTCTCAACGAGCTGAAAGAGATCCGCGAAAAGATCGCCGAGTACGAATCGATTCTGGCCAGCGACAAGAAGCTCCGCTCCGTGATCGTCAAGGAACTTGAAGAAGTCCGCGCGAAATACGGCGATGAGCGCCGCACCGAAATCGTCGACGAAAGCGCCGAGCTCCAGCTTGAAGACCTCATCGCCGATGAGCAGGTGGCCGTCACCGTCAGCCATCAGGGCTATCTCAAGCGCACGCCCATCTCCATCTACCGGCAGCAGCGCCGCGGCGGCTCCGGCCGCATGGGCATGAAGACGCGCGAAGAGGACTTCGTCTCGCAGTTGATCGTCGATTCCACGCACGCCTACCTGCTTTGCTTCACCAATACGGGCCGCGTCTACTGGCTCAAAGTCTACGAAATCCCCGATGTGAGCGCCGCCGGCAAAGGCAAATCCATCCAGAGCCTGCTCAGTCTTCAACCCGGCGAAAATGTCCGCGCCATTTTGCCCGTGCGCGATCTGGAAGAAGAAGGCAAATTCATCTTTTTCGCCACCCAGCAGGGCACGGTTAAGAAGACGCCGCTCAAGGATTTCTCCAACGTCATGTCGCGCGGCATCATCGCCATCGGCATCGGCAAGGACGACGAGTTGGTGGCCGCCCGCATTACCGACGGCTCGCAGCTCATCTTCCTCGCCACCCACCTGGGCATGGGCATCCGCTTCGACGAAAGCGATGTACGCTCCATGGGCCGCCCCGCCTCCGGCGTGCGCGGCATTTCGCTCAGCAAGAACGATTACGTCGTCGGCGCAGCGGCAACGCCCAAGGAGCATGAGCCGGGCGCCTACCGCATCCTTTCCGTCACCGAAAACGGCTTCGGCAAGCGCACGGACGTCGATCAATACCGTCTGCAGACCCGCGGTGGCAAGGGCGTCAAGAACATGGCCGTAACCGAGCGCATCGGTCGCGTCAACTCGATTCAGCTGGTCGAGGACACTTCGGAGCTGCTGGTCATCAGCCAGTTCGGCAAAATCATTCGCATCGACACCAAGCAGGTCCGCGCCGCCGGCCGCGCCACGCAAGGCGTCCACCTGCTCAACCTCGAAGACGGCGACAAGGTAGCCGCCACCGTAATCATCCCGCCCGAAGAGTTGAACGGCAACGGCAATGGCAACGGCAATCACGAAGGCGAGCAGGGGACGCTGCTGCAATAGCACCGGAGCAAGCTCGAACGAAAACGGCGCTAAGTAACTTATCGTCGGCGGATAGGCTTTCAGCATCATTGCGTCTGAAGAACTGACCGCAAATCACTCGCGTCTCACAGTGTTCCATAAGGTAAGCCTTTCCATGCCCGCCACCGGAGCCAAACCGCCAGGCGCAACCGACGAAGCCGCCGCCGCCCAGGCCGTGCGCGAGATGTTCGACTCCATCGCCCCGCGCTATGACCTACTCAACCATGTCCTCAGCGCCAATGTCGATCGCCTCTGGTGGCGCCGCGCCGCCCGCCGCTTCAGGCCCGTCCTTGGCCGCCCCGACGCCGCCATCCTCGACATCTGCTGCGGCACCGGCGACATGACGATGGCCCTTCTCCACCATCGCCCCAGTGGCGCCCGCCCCATTCTCGCCGCCGATTTCGCCCGCGCCATGCTCATCCGCGGCGCGCAAAAGTTTGGCACCGAAGCTCGCGGTTCAGCCCCCTTCGCCATCCCCCTTGAAGCCGATGCCCTCCACCTGCCGCTGCGGGACGCCTCCCTCGACCTCATCGTCACCGCCTTCGGCTTCCGCAACCTCGCCAACTACGAAGCCGGCCTGCGTGAATTCCTCCGCGTCCTCAAGCCCGGCGGCCAGCTCGGCATACTCGAGTTCAGCGAGCCCGGCGGCCTCATCGGCAAAGCCTACGCCGTTTATTTCCGCCGAATC
>DATNET010000551.1:0-3481 GCA_035606745.1 Tepidiformaceae bacterium | reverse complement strand
CATTCGGTGCCGATGTCGGTTCTTTCGGCACCTCTTTCGTCTACGCCTGGCGCGAACGTGAACGCATCTACGACTTCTTCGAAGAGGTCGCTGGCGACCGTATGTTCCCCACCTACTTCCGCCCCGGCGGCGTCCAGATGGACCTGCCGGCGAACTTCGCCGACCGCGTGCGCTGGCTGCTGGGGTCGATTCGCCAGGGCCTCGAAGACCTCGATGGCCTCCTCACCGGCAACGAAATCTTCGTCGAACGCTGCCAGGGCCTCGCCCCCATGACCACGGCGCGCGCGATCAATTGGGGCATCACCGGCCCAATCCTTCGCGCCACCGGGCTGCCCTGGGACGTGCGCAAAGCCGAACCCTACAGCATCTACGACCGCCTCAAGTTCGAAATCCCCACGGGCAAGCAGGGCGACATTTTCGACCGCTACTTCGTCCGTCTCGCCGAAGCCTATCAGTCCTGCCTCATCGTCGAGCAATGCCTCGAACAGATGCCCGGCGGCCTCGTCCTTAATCCCGACCTTCCCAAGACGCTCCGCATCGATAGCGGCGAATGCTACATCCGCACCGAAGGCACGAAAGGCGAATACGGCGTCTACGCCATGGCCCGCGGAGGCACCAAGCCCTACCGCATGAAGCTCCGCTCGCCCAGCTTTTGCAACCTTTCCGCACTTCGCGAGATGGTTGTGGGCAACTACCTGGCCGACGCCATCATCATCCTCGGCTCCCTCGACATCGTCCTCGGAGAGGTGGATAAGTGAGCTTCGGCAACGCGTTCTTCGATATCACCTGGCTGGACGCCATCATCCGCACGATCATCGTCGTGCTGGTCATGACCGTGATCGTCGTCTACCTCACCTGGGGCGAACGCAAGGTCGTCGCCCTCTTCCAGCAACGCCTCGGTCCCATGCGCACCGGCCCCTGGGGCATCTGGCAGGGCTTTGCCGATGCCCTCAAGCTCGTCACCAAGGAAGACATCCGGCCCGCCAACGCCGATCGCTGGGTCTTCGAATTCGCCCCCTACCTCACCTTCATCCCCGTGCTCATGGTCCTCGTCGCGCTCCCATTCGCAAAGGATTGGGGCGTCCGGAACATGGCGCTCGGCATGTTCTACGTCGTCGCCATCCTGAGCCTCAACCTCGTCGGCATCCTCATGGCCGGCCTCGGCTCCGGCAACAAGTTTGCCCTCCTTGGCGCCGTCCGCGCCGCCGCCCAGATGATTAGCTACGAAATCCCGCTCGTCATCAGCTTGCTCTCAGTCGCGATGATCGCCTCGACCCTGGACCTCAACCAGATCGCCGCCTTGCAGCACCACCGGCCCTTCATCGTCCTCCAGCCGCTCGCCTTCCTGATCTTCTTCACGGCCATGCTCAGCGAGCTCCACCGCGCTCCGTTCGATATCCCCGTCGCCGAATCCGAAATCGTCGGCGGCTACTTCGTCGAATACTCCGGCATTCGCTGGAGCATGTTCCAGCTCACCGAATACGCCTCCATGTGGGCGTTCTCTGTCTTCGGCTCCGTCGTCTTCCTCGGCGGTTGGGAATACCCCAAAGGCGGCGATTGGGGCTGGGGCTGGCAACTCTTCCTCACCTTCGCCAAGAGCGCCGTCTGGATCTTCGCCATCATGTGGGTCCGCATTACCGTGCCTCGCTTGCGCGTCGACCAGCTCATGGCGTTCTGCTGGAAGGTCCTGCTGCCGCTGTCCCTCGTCCAACTGCTCATGAACGGCTTTATCCTTATCTATGATTGGCCGGAAGAGCTCCTGACCGTCACCAGTGGCATCGGCGCGCTCTTCCTCATGGTCCTTATCGCACTCATCATCCGCCGCCCGAAGAAGACCACGGCGCCGTTGCTCGGCGCCTATCGCCAGGGCAGCATTTCTGCCACCGGCAGTCAGGGGTCCACGCCATGAAAGGTATCCTGAAAGGTCTCGGCGTCACGTTTTCGACCGCCGCGCGCCGCCCCGTCACCGTCAAATACCCGGAGACCAAGCACCTCCTCCCCGTACGCCAGCGCAGCTTCCCCGTCCTCACCTGGGATTTCGACCACGATGAGCCGTTCTGCACCGGCTGCAACGTCTGCGTGCGCAATTGCCCCGTCGATTGCATGACGGCCACCATGCAGGACAACCCCGCCTACGCGGCGGGCACCAGCAACCGCCGCAAGATCGTCGAAAAGTTCTGGATCGATTACGCCCGCTGCATGCGCTGCAACATCTGTGTCGAAGTCTGCCCGTTCGAAGCCATCGTCATGGATAACAACTGGTCCGGCCACGAACACTCCGTCTACGACCGCCGCGACCTGCACATCGATATCGACGGGCTGCTCCACGGCAGCAAATCCGGCGAGCTCACGACGCCGTTCCGTCCCCTCGACAGCATCGAACTGCTCGAAAAGCAGGCAAAGGGCGAGGAACCGCCAGAGCTCAGCTTCAAGGGCGCACGTCCGGAAGCTCGGCAGGCGATGCTCGACCGCATCGCCCAGGGCTTGCCCGCGGCCCTTCAGGAGCGCGAGCCCGAAAAGCCAAAGGCCGGCGCTGTATCGGCTGCCGCGGCCGCGGCGACCGCCGGGGGCGAGGTCGAAATCCTCTCCGAATCAAAGATCCGTGCGAAGCGCATGCGCGCCGAACGCGAAGCCAAGGCCTACACCGATCGCGGCGAGCCCGTGCCGCCGGAAATCACCGCCAACATCGAAAAATACCGCAACATGAAGCCCGGCGAGGCTGCGACCGCCGTCGCTGGCGCTCCCGGCGGAGGCGGCGGTGGCGCTGTCCTCACCGGGCTCAACGACGACGGTTCGATGCGTTTCCCGCCGGGCGTCGGCGATGGCCCGAAGGGCGACCCCAATTCGGCCGAAAAAGTCCGCGCCCGCCGCATGCGCGCCGAACGCACGTTCAACACACTCACCGCCGCCGGCGAACCGATCCCCGATGATGTCGCAAAGACCCTCTACGACCTGGGCAGCGACCTCGCCCCGGGCGGCACGATCTGGGCGACGCTTGGCGGCGGCGCCGGCGGAGCAGCCGCCGCCGCATCGAGCGCTCCCCTCACCGGCACCAACCCCGATGGCTCGATGCGCTTCCCGCCCGGCGTCGGTGATGGCGGCAAGGGAGACCCCAACTCCGCCGAAAAAGTCCGTGCCCGCCGCATGCGTGCAGAACGCAAGTTCAACGAACTCACCGCCGCCGGCGAGCCGATCCCCGACGATGTCGCCAGGACGCTCTATGACCTTGGCAGCGATCTGGCGCCGGGCGGTTCAATCTGGGCCACCCTTGGCGGCGGTACCGCCGCGGCCGCTTCAGCGCCCGCAGGGGCCGCGGCAGCGCCCGGCGCCGATGGGCAAATGGTCTTCCCGCCCGGCATCGGCACGGGCCCCAAGGGCGACCCCAACTCTTACGAAAAGGTCCGGGCCCGGCGCATGCGCGCTGAAAAGAAAGCCCGGGAGGCGGTCGCTGCAGGCGAAGCGGTCCCGGCCGATATTGCCG
>DATNET010000549.1:0-4539 GCA_035606745.1 Tepidiformaceae bacterium | reverse complement strand
AGGCGCGGGCGATGCCGATCTGCTTGTACGTGGCGTTAAGCATGTTGGCGTTGTGGCCCGGCGAGGCCTTCCAGCCGTTGAACACTGCCTGGGCGGTGTCCCAGTTGGTGCCCGCGGCGATGTTTTCGCCGGCGCCGGATGGATAGCCACAGTTCTCGGCACGTGTCGAGGGGTCGCGACCAAGGGAGTCCGTGTGGGCGAAGTAGTTATTTGCGCCGAGGTCGTTCGCCATCCACGCGGACGAACGATTGAGGTTCGTGGAGAGCGTGAGCGCTGCCAGGCCGTTGCTCGCGCGGTAGCTGTTGATCAGCCCGAGGAACGCGGTTTCCTGGCTGTCGAGCGCCACTGCACTGTCGCTGACCGTGCAGTTTGTGAGTGCGTGTGCAGCGGTGCCGCCGCCAATTGCGACAGCTCCGAGGACGAGGATCCCGGCCGCTGCCAACGCAGGGCCGGTGAAAATGCGCAAGAGTCGATGCAAGTGTCCCTCCAGGGAAGGAGCGCGGCTTTTCTGCGTCCTTCGCGGTTCATTCGACACTGCGCGGCCGCTACGAAAGGGAGATTTGGGTAACAGGTATGCAAAATGTTGACCCACCGCATCACATCGCCATGTCATTTCTGCGGGCCTGCAACGAGCTTTTCAGCGGCGTAGAATGCGGCTAACGCTCACGTACACGTAAAGGGGTGCCCATCATGGCCAGGCTTACCGGGAAGGTCTGCATTGTTACCGGCTCCAGCCGGGGGATCGGCAAATCGATCGCCGAGGTTTTCGCGGCGGAAGGTGGCAAGGTCGCGTGCGTCGCGCGGACCATGCACGAAGGCGAACATCCGCTCGAGGGCTCGCTCGAACACACGGTCGATGGCATCGTCAAGGCGGGCGGCCACGCCGCGGCGTTCGCCGCTGACATCTCCGACTACGATGAATGCGCACGCGTGGTCGACCAGGTGCGCGATGCCTATGGGCCGATCGACGTGATGGTCAACAACGCCGCACTCACGTACTTCATCCCGATCAAGGACTATCCGATCAACAAGTGGCACCGTTCGATGGCCGTCAACGTCCACGCGCCGTTTTACTTCAGCCAGCTCGTCCTCGGAGACATGGTCGAACGCAAGGCCGGGGCGATCGTCAACATCTCGAGCGGGGCGGCGATTGGGCCAGGCCGAGGGCCCTATACAGGCCCCATCGGCCGCGGCGGGACGCTCTATGGCGCGGAAAAGGCCGCACTCGAACGGTTCACGCAGGGGCTGGCCAGCGAAGTGTACGAGTACGGTGTGAGCGTGACCTGCGTCTCGCCGTCGCAAGTCGTGCCCACGCCCGGCACGGTGTTCCACCATCTGGTGACAGGCATGGACGACCCGCGCGGCGAAGCGCCGGAGCTGATGGCGCGGGCGGCGCTGCTGCTCGCCACCGAGCCGCTGGACAAAGTCACGGGCCGTGTCACGTACAGCCAGGAGATCCTGAAGGAGTTCGGCTGGATCGATAAGGCGCAGGGCACGGGCATCGACCGCAAGGGTTCGGGCTACAGCCAGGTTTAGGCCCCGCCGTCGCAGTTTCGGTCTCGTTCTCGTTGTCACGGCTCCGCAGGAGTGCGCAGTTCAGAAGAGCGGCTTAGCAGCCCCGGGGTGATTGCCCTACGCGTGGTAACTCTGGGAAGGGGTCGAGCGTTACTTAGTTCGTGCAATGCTAACTTCACCTTCGCGTTAAGGTGTGCTAATCTTTCGCAAGTACTGGGGGGCCTGTGCGTTACCTTCTTCGCCTTCTCCATTTCTTCAAGCCGTTCAAGTGGTCGTTTGTCCTGGCGTTCACGTCGGTCTTCCTTGCGGGCGTGTTCACGATGGTCAGCCCACTCCTCATTGGCTACGCCATCGACTTCGGCCTGCATCCGGTCGGCAAGTCGCCCAACATCGTGCTTCACGGCAACATCGGGCTGTTGGTGCTGGGCTGCGCCGGGATCATCGTGCTCGCGATTGGCAAGGGGCTCGCGCTCTTCGGCCAGCAGTACCTGGGCGAGACGATCGGCCAGAAGGTCGCGTACGACATCCGCAACGCCATATACGACAACCTTCAGAGGCTGTCGTACGCCTACCACGACACTGTCCAGACCGGGCAGATCATGTCCCGCGTCACGCAGGATGTCGAAGGCGTCCGGATGTTTGTGTCGATGGGCTTCCTTCGGTCCATCTACATCGTGATCGTGCTCGCCGTTTCGATCGGCGGCATGTTCATCATCAGTTGGCAGCTTGCGCTGGTGTCGTTGCTCACGCTGCCGTTCATGGCGTGGCGCTCGTTTGTGCTCGCCCGGACGGTCCGGCCAGTTTGGCTTTCGGTTCAGCAAAACATCGCCGAAGTGACACGCGTGGCCGAGGAAGCGCTGACGGGCATCCGCGTGGTGAAGGCGTTCAGCCGCGAGGATTTCGAGTCGCAGCAATTTTACAAGGCATCGAAGGACCAGGCGGACCTGAGCTACACGGCATCGCGCATTATGGCGGTGAACCAGCCCGCGCTGACTGCCCTCGGTTCGCTCCAGATTGCGATCACCGTGGGCGTGGGCGCCTGGATGATCACGCAGGGCACGCTCAGCGCTGGCGACCTCCTCACCTTCGCTCTCTGGCTGAACCTTTTGCAGCTTCCGGTACGGACGATGGGCTTCGCCCTCACGTTCGTCGCGCGCTGCATCTCATCTTCGGAGCGGATCTTCGAGCTGCTCGACGCGCAATCTGCCGTGCAGGAAAAGCCCGGTGCCCCGGCGCTCGAAAACGTCAGGGGCCACGTCCGCTTCGAAGGCGTCGGCTTTGGCTACAACAACTTGAGCGCCGTCCTTGAAGGCGTCGATATCGATGCTGAACCGGGGCGGGTGATCGCCTTGCTGGGCCCGGCGGGCAGCGGGAAATCCACCATCGTCAACCTCATTCCGCGCTTTTACGACGTCACGGAAGGCCGCATCACCATCGATGACATGGACGTCCGCGATGTGACGCTGGACTCATTGCGCAAGAACATCGGCATCGTGCAGCAGGATGTCTTCCTCTTCATCGGGACGATTCGGGACAACATCGCCTACGGGCGCCCCGGCGCAACCCAGGAGGAGATCGAAAACGCGGCGAGGGCGGCCCGCATCCACGATTTCATCGCGAGCCTCCCATACGGCTACGAGGAATGGGTGGGCGAACGCGGGGTGACGCTCTCCGGTGGGCAGAAGCAGCGCATCGCTATCGCCCGGACGCTCATCATGGACCCGCGCATCCTCATCTTTGACGACTCGACGGCGAGCGTGGACACGCAGACCGAGTTTCTCATCCAGCAGGCGCTGCAGGAGCTGATGAAGGGCCGTACGACGTTTGTGATCGCCCAGCGGCTGAGGACGATCATGCGCGCCGATGAGATTGTCGTGCTCGATCGCGGCAAGGTGGTCCAACGCGGGCGGCACGACGAGCTCGTGGCCGAAGAGGGCCTCTACCGCCGCATCTATGACCTTGAGCTGAAAGATCAGGAAGAAGCCCTGGGCCACATGGTCGCTGAATTGGACGACGACACCGCGGATGCCCCGGCGGCATTACCCGGCGGAGCCGGGGCCGGGGGGGCCGCATGAAGAGCAACGCCAGTCACGACTGGTTGACCGCTTTGCCCGGGCCTGGCGCTCGTTACGAAAGGACACGCTGATGTTTGGAGGCGCAGGAGCTGGAGGCTGGAGTTCGGGCATCGGTGGGCAATCAAATGGCCCGCGCGCAGCCCGCAACTCAGACGGCTGGGACGACGAATACCTCGGCAAGGCGTACGACGCGGAGGTTATGCGGCGCGCCTGGCCATATCTCGTGATGTTTAAGAAGCAAGCAATCATCGCGTTCGTGATGATGCTGCTTTCGGCGGGCACGGCGTTCGCCCAGCCACTGTTGGTCGGCCTTGCTGTGACGGCGGGCGTCAAAGGCAATACCCACGAGGTGTACTGGCTCTGTGGCGCCATGATCGTCATGGCTATCGTCCAGTGGGTGTCGTCGTTCTTCCAGCAGATCGTCACTGCATGGATGGGAACGCGCATCCTGCTGAAGTTGCGTTCGGAAATGTACGACCACATGGTCGGCCTCTCCCTTTCGTTCTACGACGAGATGGAAGTGGGGCGCATGATCAGCCGCCTCACAAGCGACGTCCAGGTGGTGCAGGACCTGCTCACGACGGGCTCGCTGACTTCGATTTCGAACATGTTTGGCGTGTTCGTCATCGCTGTCATCCTCTTCGCGCTCGATTGGGAGCTGGCGTTGATCACGCTGGCTGTCGTGCCGCCGCTCATCCTCGTGATGGTCTGGTGGTCGTCCCACGCCCGCAAAGCGTTCATCGACGTGCGCATCAAGCTGAGTGCCCTCTATGGCACGCTCGCCGAAAACGTTTCAGGCGTCCGCGCGGTGCAATCCATGTCGCGCGAGGGTGAAAACAGCAAGCGCTTCGACGTCCTCAACCAGGACAACCGCAACGCCAACATCTGGGCCGGGATGCTTAGCGCCGCAGTCATGCCACTCATCGAACTCGTCGTAGCGATCGCGACG
>DATNET010000515.1:0-3059 GCA_035606745.1 Tepidiformaceae bacterium | reverse complement strand
GCGTTGTGGACGAAGTAGACCGCTACCGGCCCGGCCGGGCCAGCCAATTCCAGGGACAGCAAGGCACCCGCCTCCGCACATGCGTCCAGCCCGGCATCGAGACCCGCGCGGCCGCCGCCGATCGCTTCGAATGATTCCGCGGCGCCGGGCTCTGCCCAGAGCTGGTCGGCGGTGACGAAGCGCGCTTCGCCACGCTGTTCCTGGATGAGCCGGGACGCCCATAGGAACGCGAGCAGGTCGCCGGGTGCGCGCAACTTCGGCAGCACGGCTGCAAAGAAGAGGTTGGGGATGGCCGTGCCTTTTGTCAGCGCTGGGAAGCCATCGAAGGCGCTGCTTCGGGTCACAGGCTGCCATCCAGCGAATTCGAGCCGAAATCGTCATCGGTGCGGAGGATCCAGTCCTCGAATTTCGCGAGACGGTCGCGGAAGCGCAGTTCGATTGCGCCCACGGGGCCGTTGCGATTCTTGGCGACGATGACCTGCGCGACGCCCCGCGGGTAGGCGCTCTCGGGGAGCTCGGGGTGCTGTTCGGCCCACTGTTCCGGGGTGGTGTACAGCTCCTCGCGGCTGAGGAACATGACGATGTCGGCGTCCTGCTCGATCGAACCCGAATCTCTAAGGTCCGAGAGCATGGGGGTCCGGGGGTGGCGGTTTTCGATGGCGCGGGAAAGCTGTGCCAGGGCGACGATGGGGACATCGAGCTCGCGGGCGAGGGTTTTGAGCGTGCGGGAGATCAGGCTGATCTCCTGCACGCGGTTTTCGCGACCGGTCATGCTTTCGCCCTGCATGAGCTGGAGGTAGTCGATGATGATGAGGTCGAGCCGCTTAGCTTCGCTGGCGAGACGTCGCGACTTGGCTCGGACTTCGGCGGCGGTGAGCATGGGAGAATCGTCGAACCAGATGTTCGCTTCCGAGAGTGCGCCTGAGGCGGCGATGATGCGCCGCTCTTCGGGCTCGGTATTCTGGCCAAGCCTGAGGCGGCTGCCATCGACGCCGGATTCGGCCGAGAGCAGGCGGATTGCAAGCTGCTCGCCCGACATCTCGAGCGAGAAGAAGCCAACGTTGGCGTGCTGGTTGATGGCGGCATTGCGGGCGATGCCCAGTGCGAAGCTCGATTTCCCGACGCTCGGGCGCGCACCGATGATGACGAGGTCCGAACGCTTGAGGCCGCCGAGGAGGGTATCGAGGTCGCCGTATCCGGTGCGGATGGCGGAGAGCTCCTGGCGTTCGATCTCTTCGGCATCCTGGTCGAGGTAGGAACTCAGGAGCTCCCGGATGTGGACGAATTCGCGGAACGATTCGCCGCCACGCAGGCGCTGGAGCAAGTCTTCGGCGCGGGAGAAGACGTTCTCGACTTCGGCCGGCGCCTCGTACGCCATCTGCATGATGGCCGTGGAGGCGTGGATGAGGCCACGGTAGGTGGAATCGCGCTTGACGATGCGGGCATAGAATTCGGCGCCGAGACTGGTGGGCAGGTGGCGGATGGTATCGGCGAGGTAGGCCTGGCCGCCGGCCTCTTCGAGACGGTCTTTTTGCGCCAGTTCGTGGGCGACGGTGATCTGGTTGATCGCTTCGTCGCGGTTCCAGAGGGCCGTGCAGGCTTCGTACACCCAACCGTTCTTTTCGCGAAAGAAGTCGGACGGCTTGAGCACGGGGTAGACAGCGAGGAACGCCTCGTTGTCGATCATGAGGGCAGCGATAACGGCCTCTTCGGCTTCGAGGTCGTGCGGGGGCAGGCGTTCAAATGGAGAGAGCGACATAGAAAAGAGGGGCCTGGCGGATCAGTGAACGTTTGACTTACCGGACCCTGCCCCTCCTTTCCGGGCTAATTTTCGAACGTGGCTTCTTCGGCCTCTTCGTCTTCATCCGCTTCACCCGCCTCGGCTGCGGCGGCGGCAGCGGCTTCCTGAGCGGCCTTCAGGGCGACGGCTTCTGCTTCGCGCTCGGCTAGCAGCTTGGCGACGACTGGCTTCGAGGCTTCGTCTGGCACGACATCGACGGTGATTTCCTGGCTGATGTTGCGCGTGAACTTAATCGTGACCTGACGGGAGCCGATCTCGCGGATAGGTTCTGGGAGCAGGATGGTGTGGGCATCGATCGAGAGGCCGGTCGAGGCGTTGAGGCTTTCGGCGATGTCGCGGTTGGTGATAGAGCCGAAGAGCCGACCGGTTTCGCCCACGCGTGCTTCGAGGGTCACGGTGTAGGCCTGGATGCGGTCGGTGAGCTTGCGCGCATCGGCATCGAGCTTTTCCTGTCGCCGGGCTTCCTTTTGGGCGAGGGAGTTGGCGCGCTGGAGGTTTTCCTTGCTTGCGGGGCCGGCGGTACCGTTGGGCAGAAGGAAGTTGCGTGCGAAGCCGTTCTTCACGTCTTTCACATCGCCGACCTGCGCAGTGCCTTCAACGTCTTCGAAAAAGACGACTTTCATGATGGTTCCTTAAGCATTTGGGATGGCCCGGCCGGGTTTGCGGCGCGTGGGCGACGCGGCCACCGGACATCCCGGATGGCAACGTAGAGGAATCATGCTACTGGTTCCATGCGTTATCGTCGCGTCGGGCGAACCTTGATGGAAGGTTCACGCCGAGAGCTGGTTATGACGCTAGGGGTGGTGTGCGACAGATCGTGTCGCGGTGGCGGCGTGGGGGCCGTGGGCCCGTGTTTCGGCTGCGCTGACTCCTGGTGGCTGAGCGGGTAGTGCCCGGGGGCCTGGGCTGCGTCGCCTGCTGGCGCTCGGCTCTCTTGGGCGGTCGCCGTACTGAGTGAGGCTGCGGGCCGCGTCGCCGTACTGAGTGCGGGGCTTCGGCCTCGCGGTGGCCGTACTGAGTGGTGGGGCTGCGGCCTCACGGTGGCCGTACTCGCAGCGGTGGCTGGGGGCGTGGTACCGTTGGCCTGGGCTGTGTCGCCGGCTTGCGCTCGGCTCCCTTGGGCTGCGGCGGGCTTCGGGCCGCGTCGCTACTCAACCGCCGGCTCCCCTGCGCAGCAGCGGGGCTGCGCCTCGCGGTCGCCGTACTGACTGTGGGGCCGCAGGCCGCGTCGCGGTGGCCGTACCGAGTGGTGGCTGCG
>DATNET010000412.1:0-3291 GCA_035606745.1 Tepidiformaceae bacterium | reverse complement strand
GGGGGTCGATCCCCGCGAGCAGCCGGGTTTGCTTGCCTGTTTTAAGTGCCACGACGAGCAAGGAACCAGCGGGGTGGGCGGCGTTGCCGGCGTCGGGAGCGACAAGGGCGAGGAGTTTGCCATCGGGCGAGACGGCGCCGTTCGCGGCGAAACCATCGAGATGGTCAACGCGTGCAACCTCTGTGGCCTCGGCGGGATTAGCCAGCGGGGCGACGCTGATGACGTCTTGCGTGCCTTCGGTGCGTGAGACGACGGCGTAGTCGCCGGGAGGCTCGCTGGCGAACGCGGTCTTTGCGCCGCTCGTGGTACTGACTCCGCCGACCACCGCGAAGACGATGGGCAGCACGGCTGCCAACCCGGCAACTACGGTGGCCGCGACGAGCCCAATCTGCAGGGAGCCTTTTCGAGACCTGGCCCGAAGCGAAACTGCCAAACGTTACTCCGCACCCGCCAAGGTGCCGCGAAACCGATCGCCTGGCCATACCCGGGCGATCGTCTGTTTTTAGTTCACGTCCCGGACCCAGCCAAGTATTTGCGCGCCCTCTGCGGTGGCAATGGGCACGCGGTGGCCGGACGTCACGAGCGCGATGGTTGCCGGGTAGGAAGGACCAAGGTCGCTACTGGCGGAATAAATTGTTGCGACCAGGGTCGTGCCATCCGGCGACCAACTCGTGGGGACGATATAGGAAGCGGGCGGCGAGGCCTGGGCGAGCTGCACCGAACCTCCGGGGCCACCAAAGTCGGGCACCTGCGAGCTCGGCTCCCACGCCGGGCCCAGCTGATTCGTGGACGGGTCGGAATCGATGACCGCTCCCGTGGCAATCACCAGCGTGCGGCCGGCGTACGTGCGCTCGCCGGCGCCGAGAATCTCGATGTAGGCAAGGCGGGAGCCGTCGGGGCTGAGGCTCCAATCGCGGGTGCGGCCGGGACTCAGTGGCGCGACTTTCTGGGATTTGCCGTCGCGCACTATCCAGAGGTTCGAGCCCGACTGATCGGTGACGACCACATAGAGCGACTGGCCATCGACGCTAAAACCAACGGGTGCGGCCCCATAAACATCGTTGAACGTGGCGACGGGGGAGACCACTGCCGAAGCGGCATGGACGTCGAGGAGTCGAACGGAGCTGCGGCCAGTGGAATCCGGCGGCGCGGTATGGCTGATGACCACGTCCTGCCCGTCTCGCGACCACGCGAGTGTGGAGAGGTAGTCGACGGTGGCATCCACGTCCCGTTCGAAGGTAGTTCGCTGCCCATCGGGGAGGTCGATGAGTGTCATGTGCGCGTAGGTACTGTCGATTCCGGTCGTCGAGAGGACGGCCAGGCGATCGCCCGAAGGCGAGGCCGCGCCACGCGCGTGGAGATCGAAGTGGGTCGGGAATGAGGCGAGCAACTCTCCGGCGCCCGTGGCGTTGATGGCACGGACGTAGATGTCATCGACGTTTCCGTCCGGAACGGTGTAAGCGATGGAGCGGACAAGCGAGGGGTTGACCGGGGCGGGGACCACAGAGGATTCGTTGGAAATAGAAGAAGGTGTGAGCGCTGCCCAGGCCACAAGCATCACGGCGATGACGGTCACGCCGAAGAGGATGGGCGGCAGATGGCGGAACCCGGGAAAGCGGTGTTGCGGCGCGGAATCGAGCCCGCTGGCGGGCCGGTGCCGGTGCGCAGGACGCTGTGTCCGGGGAACGTACAAACCGGCTACCTCGCGCTGACGTTGCACTCACACCGCTGGTGGCGGCGGAGCAGCATTGCCGTTTGCATGTCGGGTCCGGCGCTCGACCACCTTACCCGGATGCATCGAATCAGCCTGGCGGCGGCATCAGCCCGCGCTGCATGTCGCCTAACGTGTTCCCCGCGGTCCCGTCGCACAGAGCGAGCGGGCGGTCGACTGACTACTGAGCGCGAATGGGCCGCACCAACGCAGGGCATCGGTGCGGAGCATCGATGCTTGCCACCAATGCTCCGCCGGAACGTACCAACAGGCTCGCGTGCGGTCAATCTCTTCGGTGGCGCCGGACGGCCAACTTTTCGATCGCGATGCCGGTGCGGCGCCGGGCCCTGGCAGCGTGCTGGTACGGGGACGAGTGCTAGGATGCCGGGGGAATGCTGCTGTACCTGCGCCAATTTTCCGACAACCCCCCGGCGCTGTTCGCGTACATCGCAGCGATGGTCGTGGCTTATGTCACGGGGATCGCGTTCCACGAATTTTGCCACGCCTGGGCGGCCTATCAGCTCGGCGATGACACGGCCGCGCGCATGGGCCGGCTCACGCTCAACCCGATCAAGCATCTCGACCCGTTGGGGTCGATTCTCCTCGTCCTGGTTGGCTTCGGGTGGGGAAAGCCGACACCCGTGAATCCGTACCGGCTTCGAAATGGGGTCAAGCGCGGGAACATGCTGGTGGCGGCGGCGGGCCCGGCCTCCAACTTCTTCTTTGCGGCGCTTGCAGCGCTGCCGTTCAAGCTGGGCTGGATCACGACTATCGCGAGCTTCGACCAGATCGGCTCGGCTTCGCGTGGCGAGATTTTTGGCCTGTTCTTGCTGTTCGTGGTCTACATTAACGTGCTCCTGGGGGTCTTTAACCTGATCCCGATCAACCCTTTGGATGGATTCAAGGTGGTGGCGGGGATGTTGCCGGGGCAGATGTCTCGGGAATTCAACAAGCTCGCGGCGTGGGGGCCGGGCATCCTGATGGCGTTGTTTGCGATCAGCTTCATCCTGCCGCAGTACAACGTCCTTGGCTGGATCATCGGCGGCATGGGCGACCGGGTGCTGAACATCATCACGTGAGCCGGCCTGGCTCTGGGGAGAGTTCGGCTCGAAGACTCGCCGGAGGGAGCGCGCGCGTGTTCAGTGATCGACTTCGGCAATTTCGCGAGGCCTCGAATCCGCCAACCGAAGGCGATTACGCCCTGGCGGAGGCGCTACTTCCGGGCGAACTGCTGGCGCTGTTCCGGAGCCAGCATCCGCGCGACATCGTGCATGGCGCAGCCACTGCGCGGTGGCTCATGGCGCGGGGCGAGGCCGACCCGGAGCTGCTGATGGCAGCGCTCGTACACGACATCGGCAAGGGCCACCAGCGGCGGCGAGACCGGGTCGCCTGGGTGGCCGCAGAAGCGCTGGGTTTGAGTCGCCTGGGGGGCGCGGAAAGCTCGCGTTTCGAGCTGCGGCGGGCGCTGGCGCGGACAGCACACCACAGCGAATCTGGTGCCGCACTGCTTTCCCGCGCGGGGGCAAGCGAAGGCGTGGTAAGGCTCACGCGCCTTCACCATTGCCGGTCACGACCGGGCC
>DATNET010000466.1:0-4631 GCA_035606745.1 Tepidiformaceae bacterium | reverse complement strand
TAGAGGGAGTGCTCGTACCGTCGACATCGGACGGCGACTGGGTCTCGCGTTCTGGCTCGGGCTGCCGCACAGGCCGCAGCGGCACTTTATCGAACACCGGCAGCTCTGGCGCGCTGGTGTCCGTGGCGGGCGGCGTCACGTCCGCTGCGTCGGTATGGCTCTGCTCCACGTCAGCGCCCTGCGCGACTTCATCGCGTGGACTCCCGCCGCTGGCGTCCGGCTCCAGCCAGGACGCGTCCGGCACGGCTTCCGCTTCATGCTCGCTCGCGCTCTGTCCCGGCCAGGTGTTCGCTGCCGGTTGGCTATGATCCGACCACGACCAGTTCGCCCGCGGCGTGGCGTCGAACCCGAGGTCGTTCTCCGGCTCCTCGGCGGCGACTTCGGGAGCCTCTTGCACGGCATCGTCGTGCTCGACGCCATCGCCCTGCGGCTGCAACGTGAACGCCTTCAGCGACGGCTTTTCGCGCCCCCGTTCCGCCCAGGATTTCATGGCGGCGAGGGTGTCCTCTTCCCCGGCGCCGTCCACCGCGGAATCGGCGGGGCGTTCGGCCGCCCTGGGTTCTTCGGACGGCGTTTGCGATGGCCCGGTGAACAGCCGTGGCCGTAGCGGCACATCCGGTTCCGTGGACCATTCGTCCGCGTCGGCGTCCTCGTCGCCCGCGCCCGGGTGGAGCTCGAACGTCCCAAACAGCGTCTGCTTCGGCTCTTCGGGCTTCGCCGGCTGTTTCTTCTTGCCGAGGCCGAAGAGCCCTCCGCGCGGCTTCGCTTCAGGCTCTCTTCGTGCGAGCACGAACGGGTCGGGTCGAGGGGATTCTTCAGCGAGGTTGCTGTGGACCCGCTCGCGAAGCTGACGATTCTTCTCTTCCTGCCGCTCCCAGGCGCCGCTCGGAAGGTCGAAGTACCAGTCTTGCGTCTCGGCCGGAGACTCTTCCCGCGATTCTTCGGGGCGGCTCGCGCCTTCGTCCATTGCCATCAGAGTATCACAGCCCCCACTATTCGCCGCCCGAATTTGCCTGGTCGCACTTTACAGTCGATTGACCTACCCTCGGCCCGGTGGCCGACTCCTTCGATCCCCCGGACGAGCGCCTGGTCTCTCTTTCCAAGGACGGCTCGCTGGACGCCTTCAACAGCCTTGTTGAACGCCATCAAACCGCTGTTTACAACCTTTGCCTCCGCCTCCTCGGCCAGCCCCAGGCCGCCGAAGATGCAGCTCAGGAAGCGTTCCTCTCTGCTTTCCGGGCGTTGCCCCGTTTTGCCGGCGGTAACTTTCGGAGCTGGCTCCTTCGCATTGCCGCCAACGAGAGCAAGGACGAACTGCGCCGCCGCCGTCGCAAAGATGCATCCGCCTCCCTATCTCAGATATACGACAACTCTGAGCTTCCTCTAGAGCCTGCCGATGATGTTGCAGGCACGGAACTGCTTTACGAGCGCAAGGAGGCCGCGGCGGCAATCCAAACCGCGCTGCTCGAACTGCCGTTTGATCAGCGCCTGGCCGTAACGCTTTGTGACCTCCACGGCCTGCCCTACGAAGCGGTAGCAACGGCGACCGGCGCCTCCCTCGGCACGGTCAAATCGCGTATCCACCGGGGCCGCATTCGACTTCGTGAAGTGATCATGACCAATCCGGAACTTTTCGGCGTAGCCCGGCGTCTTGATGGGGGAGAGAGGTAATTTGATGTCGATTCCCTGGTCCGTGCGCCCTCACGGACGCTGGCGAAAACAGCTGGACGCCTACATCGATGGCGAGCTTTCCCCGGCCCAGAGTGGCCGCTTTGAAGCCCACCTCGCTTCCTGCGCCCGCTGTGCCCGCGAAGTCGAAGCTGCCCGCTTGCTCAAGGCCGCCCTGCAGGCGATCCCGCAGGTGCCCGCACCGCGGTCCTTCCGCCTGACGCCACAGATGGCTGCCGACCTCCGCCCGGAGCGCGTCGTCGCGGTACGGCCATCGCGGCTGCCATTGCTCGTTGCGCAGGTCGCCACGGGCATCGCCGTCGCGGCGTTCGCCACGGTGTTCGCCTTCGATCATCTCTCCAGCAATTCGTCCTCGAACGGCTCTCAAGCCTCGGCTCCCCTGGCGGCGTCGGCATCCGTGTCGGCGACGCCGTCTCAGGCCACGACGGCCGGCGGCGCCGCTTCCCCATCCGCGGAAAAGCGCACGTTCGGTGGCCCGCTCGAAACGCCCAGCGCCACGCCCAGCCCAACCGCCACGCCCGGCGTAGCGAGCCCCAATAGCCCCGGCGTGCTTGGCCAGGGTGTGCCGTCCGCGTCTCCGACTATGCCTCCGCCCTTTAATCCAGCGCCTACTCCGCCTGCGCCAAACACCGGAGGGCCGTCTGTCCCCGCGGCGCCTACCTCACCGCCAGGCACGCCAGCGTCGCCAATAGCGCCGCCCGGGCCGGCCACGCAGCCAGCTCCCGCGCCGCACCAGGACTTCGGCCCAGCGACTGGCCCCACCACGGCCACGCCGATCGCCCCCGGCGTGGCGCCCGCGCCCCTCGCTCCGGCCACCGGCAGCACACCCGCTGGCGGCTCGAGCTGGTACGTCCCCACTGAAGCGGGGCTCGCCGCGCTTGCGCTCCTCGCCCTGTTCGCCACGCTCATCCTTGCCCGCCGCCGGAGGAATTGATGCCACGCTTCGCTCTGCCGCTCGCAGCCCTGTTGGTCCTGCTCGCCGCCCTGGCCTTCGCCGGTTGTGAAGGCAACACGACCGTCACCGTGCCGCCGAACACGGACACCACCGGTGTCAGCGTGAGCGGTCACGGCGAAGTCCAGGCGCCCCCGGATACCGGCTACATCGACGTCGGCGTGCAGGTGACCAAGCCCACCGTCGCGGACGCCCGGGATGGCGCCGCGACTGCCGCCAACGCCGTCATCGCCGCCATCAAGAAGGACGGAGTCGCCGACAAAGACGTGCAGACCACCGACCTCTCCATCCAACCCCAGATGGACTACTCCAAGCCCAACGTCGCGCCCACCGTCATCGGCTATACCGTCACCAACACCGTGACGGTCAAGATCCGCAAGCTCGACGACTTCAACAAGATCTTCGACGATGCGGCTGCCGCCGGCGGCGATGCGGCACGCGTCCAGAACGTGCGATTCGGCATCGAAAACAACCAGCCGTTGCTGCAACAGGCGCGCACAGCCGCGATGAATGACGCCAAAGCCAAGGCCGACGAACTCGCCAAAGCGGGCGGCGTCTCACTCGGCAAGGTTGTCTCGATCACGGAATCGCAGTCCACTCCTCCACCGCCGGAATACGCAAAGATGGCGGTCCCCGCCGCGCCGGCAACCGGCCAGAGCACGCCCATCGAGACCGGCACCGACAGCGTCATCGTCGATGTCCAGGTGCGTTACGCAGTGAGCTAAACCGGTGCTTGCAGCCCCCGGCTGACACGCCGGTGGAATCTGCGTACGCTTTCGGCCATGGACCTCGCCCAACGCCTTGGCTATCCCGCGGGCACGCGCCTCCTCGTGCTCCACTCCGACGACATGGGCTGTAGCCGCGCTTCCGATGCCGCGACGTTCGAACTGATGGAAGCCGGCCGGCTCACTTCGGGCTCCGTGATCGTGCCATCGCCGTTCCTCGATGAGGTCGCGGATTACCAGCGCAGCCACCCCGCAGCCGATATCGGCGTCCACCTCGCGCTGACGAGCGAGCACCCGAAGCGGCGCTGGCCCGGGATCCTCGGCCGTGATGCCTGCCCGTCGCTCCACGACGCCGATGGCTACCTCCCGATGACCGTCGCGGAGCTGCTTGAGCGTGCTGACCCCGTCGAGGCGGCACGCGAACTGCGCGCCCAGGTCGAAGTCGCTCTCGCCCGCGGTATCGATGTAACGCACCTCGACTCGCACATGGGCGCTGTCTTCCACGGACGATTCCGCCACTCCTGGACCGCGCTCGCCATCGAGTTCCAGCTCCCGACGTTCATCGATACCGCGTTCCGCGGCCGTGGCGGCGTCGATGCGATGGAGGCTGCCGGCATTCCGGTCATCGACCGCCTCATCCACGACACCTACGGCCCGGACAAACCAGCCAAGGCCGAGCTCTTCCCGCGGCTCATAGCGAGCCTGGAGCCGGGCTTCACCCATCTCCTCATCCACCCCGCCCACGACACGCCTGAGCTGCACGAATTCATCGTCGGCCCGGCCACGCGCATCGCCGACTACGAGCTCTTCGCCGAAGGCGCGCTCCACCGGCAGCTCGCCGACATGGATGTGATCCTCACGGGCTATCGGCCGCTTCGCGACGCCGTGCGCAACGGCACGCTCAAGGCTGTCGTGGCCTAAGGCTGCACCACCGGCTCCAGCACCGATGGCCCCTCCTGGGCGAGCCGATTGAAGGTCGCTTCGTCAATGGTGCGGACGCCGAGCTGCTGCGCCTTTGTCAGCTTGGAACCCGCCTCTTCACCGACTACAAGCACGCTGGTCGCCTTGCTTACGGCTTTGCCCACCTTGCCGCCGAGTTCCCGTACGAGGTCCTCCGCCGCCTCGCGCGTCATCGTCTCCAGGCGGCCGGTGACCACGATCGTGAGCCCATCAAGCGGTCCCGTGGCGGGCGCCGATGGCTCCTGGTGCGGGTCGATCCCGGAAGCGATGAGCCGCGCCACGACATCGCGATTTTGTTCGCGCGA
>DATNET010000465.1:0-5631 GCA_035606745.1 Tepidiformaceae bacterium | reverse complement strand
CTTCCACGGCTCGCCGACATCGCTTTCGCCCAGCGCTTCGCGCACCGCCGCCGGAACGACGCTGCTCGTGTCACCAATCGGACTCTCTCCCGCCACGAAGCCCTCCTCGTCCGCGGACCACCCGACCCGGGCGCCGCATGTGCCAGTCTACCGGGAGAGGCGGCTGGTGTTCGAATCAGCGTCCAAAAGTGCGGTGAGAGTCGCTAAACTCTGCCCATGCCCACCGAACTCTCGCTGCCTGCGTTTACGCTCACCGATGCCTCCGGGATCGAGCGCTCGTTCCCCACGGCGAAGCCGACATTGCTGTGCTTCGTCAAGGAGGACTGCCCAACCTGCGTGCTCTCCATGCCACTCATCGAGGCTGCCCACCGGGCATTCGGGACGAAGGTCAATGTATGGGCGATCGGCCAGGAGCGCGAGGGCAACGAACAGCTCATCGAACGTTTCGGGTTAACGGTGCCGATGCTCGATGATTCCGCCCTCGCGGTGTCATTCGCGTACGACCTCGACACGGTGCCAACGATCATCCTCACCGGGGTCGAAGGCAACGAGCAGTCGCAGTTCGTGGGCTTCGGCAAGCACGATTGGCAAGCGCTCTTCGAGCGGCTCGCGACCATGACCGGCGAGGCCGCACCGACGGTCGACTGGTACGCCTACCCGGAGATGCGCCCCGGCTGTGGCTCGAAATCGGTCGAGCCGGGTATCGCCGAGCGGCTCGCGGCCGAAGCGTCTGGCAGCCCCCTGCGCGCGCGCCGCATCGAAATCGGCGAATCCGACGACGCCTTCGAATTCCTCTTCGACCAGGGCCTGACCGACGGGCTGCCTGTCATCCCGCCCACGCCAGAGCGAGTGATGCGCATGCTCTCGGGCACGAAGCGCGATGCACAGGAGGTTGTCGCGATTGTCCCGCCCAACCTCGCGCCGGCGACCGTGGAGAAGGTCGCCATCAACGCCGTGATGGCCGGCTGCAAGCCGGAGTACCTGCCCGTCGTCCTCGCCGCGCTCGAAGCCGTGTGCACGGACGAGTTCAATATGCACGGCGTGCTTGCGACCACCCATTTCCCCACGCCCGTCATCATCGTCAACGGGCCGATCCGCGACCGCATCGGCATGAACTACCGGGGCAACGTACTTGGGCAGGGCAACCGGGCCAACGCCACCATCGGCCGCGCCCTGCAGCTCGTCGTACGCAATGTCGGAGGTGGGCGGCCCGGTGGAGTCGACCGCGCCGCGCTCGGGCAGCCGGGGAAGTACACGTTCTGCTTCGCCGAATTCGAAGAACGCAGCAACTGGGAGCCTCTCCACGTCGAGCGTGGCTTCGCCAAAGACGAAAGCACCGTGACGGTCTTCGCCGGTGGCGCTCCGAACGGCATCATCGACCAGCTGTCGCGCAGCGCTGCGTCGCTCGCCACCAGTTATGGGCTGGCGCTGGCTGCCGCCAGCCACCCGAAGGGTTACTACCACGGCGAAATCGTCGTGCTCGTCCCTCCGGAGCACGTCGACACGTTCGCCCACGACGGCTGGACGAAAGCCCAGGTGCGCGCCCAGATCCAGCGCGCCACACTCCGGCCGGCCCGCGAGCTTGTCCGCGACGACGATTGCGCCGAAGGGATCTCGCTCGCCACCGCCGAAAAGCTCGGCCTCGACACCCTCATCCCGAAGTTCCGCTCGGACGACATGATCACGCTCGTCGTCGCGGGCGGCGAAGCGGGCAAGTTCGGCGCATACCTCGGCGGTTGGGTCAGCGGACCGATGGGCTCGACCATGACGACCGTCCGGATCGGGGAGTAACTACCGGCACGTCTTCCAACGCTGCCTTCGCTCCTGTATCGTTCTTTGCGTCAACCGGAGGCACGCAGCCATGACGACCATCCTCGACCCCACCGATGAGCGCACACCGCTCCAGCGAGTGCCGACGCCGCGGCCGGAGGCGATCACCGGCACCGTGGCGCTGCTCAACATCTCGAAGCCGCGCGGCGATGTGCTCATCACCCGGCTCGAAGAACGCCTGCGCGAACGGCTGCCCGGCGTGACGTTCCAGAATTACAGCAAACCCACGTTCACCAAGCCCGCACCGCTCGACCTGCGCCGCAAGATTGCCGAGGAGTGCAACTTCGTCATCGAAGCGCTCGCTGACTGAGGGTCCTGCACAACGTGCAGTGTGCACGACACAACATGGTTTGAAATCCAGGGCATCCCGGCGGTTTTCATCGCCTCGACGGAGTTTGTCGAAGCCGCCGATGTCCAGGCCGCGGCGCTCGGCATGCCGGACGTGCGACGCATCTTCGTCCCACATCCGATCCAGGACGCCACGGACGACGAAATGCGCACCAAAGCCGACGCGATCGTCGATGCGCTCATCCAGGCGCTGGTGGACTGAGCGGAAGGCTCGTCCGGGCCGTAACGCCCTACCTTCCGGCGATTGAACTCAGCGCATCGGCCTTCCCAGAGCAGTCGTAAAGCGTGCCCCTGTACTGCGCGGGAAGGTCCGGCGACGTCACAGCGGTGCACGATTGTTCGACGGCGCTCATCACCACCGAGGCGCCCTTGGCGGCCGATGAAGCAGTCGCGGTGGGCTGACCGATGCCGAGCCCGGGAATCGACCCGCCGTTCGGGATGAAGCCGAAGCCACCCCGGACGCCGAACCCTCCGCGTCCGCCAAAGCCACCGGGCCCGCCGCCCGAGGTGAGCACGTAGCGCACCTCACCCTTTGCCACGAGGTCGGCGAATTGGGCGACCGTGATCGTAGGGTCGGTGCCGAGAAAACCGCCGATCGCCATCACCGAGAGCTGGTACTGCGCGATGAGCGTCGAGGCGTTCTGGGCGCTGGTGACTGCCAGGTCCCACCGCGCATTCGGGTCGTGGTGCGCCTGCAGCCACGCCGCGAGGCTGGCCGTCCCGTCATCGAACGCCGCCGAACCGAAGCTGGAGCCTGCGGCGCCCTGCCGGGGCCCCGCCTGGGGAAGCGTGGTATTCAGCGATGCATGCGTCGCTTCGTAGGTCGTCCACGACGCTGGCAGCAGGAGCAACCCGCCGGCCATCACGGCCATGCCTGCAGCCAATGGCACGCGCCGGCGGATCACGAAACCCACCGCCAGGGCCGCTCCCAGGACCACAATGGCTACGGCGAGCGGCCGCAACTCTGTGCGGAAGCCCGGGAACCGCCCGGTCACCACCAGTTGTACCCACAGCGTGCTCGCGACGACCGGCACCAGTGCGACGAGCCAGCGGGAGTTCTTCCTGGCAAGGCCTATCGCCGCTACAACGGACATGCCCACGAGCACGGCGATCCCCGGCGCGAGCGCTGATGTGTAATAACTATGGTAGATTCCCTGGGCGGTCGAGAAGATGTACGCGAAGAGCAACACCCAGCCAAGAAACAGCACGGCGCCCGCGCGGCGTATGGGGTCCTTCCGCCAGTACCACAGGCAAAGCAGTGAACCGAGGACGGCGAACGGCAGGAACCACGCAATCTGGTCGCCGTTGGCGTCGTCAAACATGCGCAGCAGCCCGGGCGACCCCGCAATGATCCCTCCAGCGCCCGTGGCACTCGCGCCGGGCGTAGGCGCGGTCCGCGTGCTGCCGCCCCCGCCAAAGCCGTTGTTTCGCCCGCCGTTCGGGCGACCGCCAAAGCCACGATTGGGAAAACTGTTGCCGTTCGCGGGCGGGCGCGTGCCACCGGGTGCACTTCCGGCCGGACGAGCACCTCCGCCCCCTCCGCCGCGGCCGGCCTGTTCGTTGCCATCAACGCGGCCGAAGCCGTTGTAGCCAAGCGCGAGGTTGCTCACGGTGTTGTTGGTGCTGCCGCCGATGTACGGGCGTTGAGACGCCGGCCATGCATCCACCACCACCATCCACGACACCGAAACCACAAGTGTGACTGCGGCGAGGATCGCCAGCCTGGGCAACAGCTCCCGAACCAGCGGGCGCCATCTCCACGCTCCGCGGTAGCCAACGACCAGCGCCAGGGCTAGTGCAGGCCCCGGGATCCAGGCCGCAAGCATTTTCGTGTTGAAGGCGATGCCAACGAGCACACCGGCCGCCGCGACCCACATCCAGCTCCGCCGGCCTTCGAGCGACCGCAATATCGCGTAAGCCGCTCCCACAAGAGCAAGGATGTAGAACGGCTCCGGCAGGTTGAGCCGGTCCACGGCAACGGTGATCGGTGTCAGCGCGAGCACGAGCGCTCCCAGGGTCGCGGCGAAGGTACCGAAGTACCGCCGGACGATGAGCCAGACGAGCGCCACCGTGGCCGCGCCGGCGATCGCGCTCGGGAGCAACAGCGACCAACTGGAGTAGCCGAACGCACGGACCGATAGCGCATCGACCCAGAGGAACACGGGTGGCTTGTCTACGGTGATGAAGCCGCCCGGGTCGAACGAGCCGAAGAAAAAGTTCTTCCACGACATCGACATTGAGCGCACAGCAGCGGCGTAAAACGTGTTCCCGTAGCCGTTGCCGGAAAGCTCCCACGTGTTCAGGCCGAAGCTGAGAGCAACCACCGTCGCGAACGAAAGCCACGAGAGCGACCGTTCCGAGACAGCGGCCCGGACAACCTCACCGGCGTTTGGCATGCCCGCCACGCGCGGGCCAAGGACCTCCTGGGCCATCCCGTCAGGCCTCCTCGATCGGCTTGTTGAGCGGCCCCTCGGGCCGGGCTGGATAGCGTTCGATGGTTCGTCTCACGAAGACAAACCTGTCGGCTAGGACGAAGTTCGCGGTCGCGGCCACCGCTATGCCGCAGGCAGCAGCAGCAATGGGTTCCATGACCAGCGACGCCGCGGCGAAGATCCCGAAATTCAGCGCGACGGTCGACGAAATCGCGCACGTGAACCGCAGCCAGCGCCCGCACAACGAGTCTGCGGCCGAACGGTCCCACCACGTGAACCACTGGCTAAGGGCGAAGTTGACCTGCGCCGCAATCGCAATCGCGACCGCGTTCCCCGTCCAGGAATGCAAGCCTACACGTACGAGCAGCGTGAGCAGCGCCAGCTGGACGCACGCCGAAGCCGCGCCGACCAGGCCGAACCGGAGCGCATGCGACACAAAGTGCTCAGTCAATACGCGCCCGGACCATGCCCTGTTCGCCAAGTGCGTGCTCATCACCTCCCAGTGAATCAGGCCATCCTTAGAGTTTCATGAGAAAAGTTCATCAATCTACCAACATGCGCGAGCTGAGACAGATCCGAAACACTTTGCCCAACGCAACAAACGGACCGAAAGAGGGAAGCGAGCGTGATGGAATTGATAGCCGGGAAGGCTAACTGCACTCACCGCGCGCGATGCCCGGGAGCGCACGCTATGTGCGATAACGGAAGGCACGCCGAGTGCCCGCAAAGGAGTACCAACCATGGATAAGAACGGCACCGCCGATAAGGCCAAGGGAAAGATGAACGAAGCGGCCGGCAAAGTGCGCGCAAAGGCCGGCGATGTCACCGGCAAAGACGAAATGGAAGCAAAGGGCAACGCCCAACAAATGAAGGGCAAGGCTCAGGTTGCCGAGGGCGATGTGAAGAACACCGCTCACAAGACCGCCGACAAGGTCAAGGACACGGTCAAGCACTGACCTTGAATTGACATTGGCTGATGCCGCCAGTTCGACGGCATCAGCCGTCGCCCGGTCGGTGGCAC
>DATNET010000446.1:0-3556 GCA_035606745.1 Tepidiformaceae bacterium | reverse complement strand
TCGAGACGTGATGCGCGCCAATGCGGACGAACGCAATTTCCGCCTCATGAGTCCAGACGAGCTGCTTTCGAACCGGCTTGGGGCGGTATTCGAAGCGACGTCACGGCAGTTCGATGGCGAACTCTTGCCGGACGACGAGTTCCAGGCTCACGACGGCCGAGTTATGGAGGTGCTCAGCGAACACCTCTGTGAGGGCTGGCTGGAGGGCTATTTACTCACCGGGCGCCACGGCCTCTTCACCTCGTACGAGGCGTTTATCCACATTGTCGACTCCATGTTCAACCAGCACGCGAAGTGGCTCAAAGTGAGCAAAGAGGTGCCGTGGCGCCGGCCAATCGCTTCGCTCAACTACCTGCTCAGTTCCCACGTCTGGCGGCAGGACCATAACGGCTTTAGCCACCAGGACCCGGGATTCATTGACCACGTCGTCAACAAAAAGGCAGACGCCATCCGCGTGTATTTGCCTCCGGACGCGAACACGCTGCTCTGCGTCATGGAACGTTGCCTGGAATCGCGAAATCTGGTCAACGTGGTGGTTGCAGGTAAACAACCCGAACTCCAGTACCTTTCGCTCGCCGACGCACGTGCTCACTGCGCTGCCGGGCTTGGGATTTGGGCATGGGCGAGCAATGACCGGGATAGCGGCCCGGATGTCGTGATGGCCTGCGCCGGAGACATCCCAACTCTAGAAACGCTGGCCGCGGTCGAAATCCTCGCGGAACTCTGCCCCGAACTCGCTGTGCGGGTTGTCAACGTTGTCGACCTGATGACGTTGCAGCCGGACTACGTTCATCCCCATGGGCTCTCGGACGACGAATTCGATTCCATCTTCACGCCGGATAAGCCAGTGGTCTTTGCGTACCACGGCTATCCCGCGCTGATCCACCGGTTGACCTACCGGCGCACGAACCACGACAACATCCATGTCCGCGGGTTCGAGGAAGAGGGCACGACAACGACGCCGTTCGACATGGTGATGCTTAATCGCCTCGACCGGTTCCACCTTGCCGAAGAGGCAGTCCACCGCCTGCCGCAGTTGGCCAATAACGAGGCCTACTTGCGGCAGGAGCTGCAACGCCGGCTGCTGGTCCACCGCGAACAGATCATGGCCGACGGCGAAGACCCGCCCGACATTCGCGACTGGATCTGGCGTGGGAGGGCCGCCTCGTCGTCACCTGGCGAGCAGGGCCAGTAACAACAAGTTGTCTTTTTTGAAGCGGCCCGGGTTGGCGGCAACCAGACCCGGGCCAGTAGCAAGGAGAACGTTGTGCGCGCCCTTGCCGAGAAGATAGTACACGTTTTAGCACGCACTAAGTGACAATTTGTCAGGCCTCCCCATTGGAATCATCAAGATGCCTTCACGTAGGATGGCGACATGGCTCAACCGCTCGTCATCGGCCACGCCTGCGCTGCCGGCGAAGCACCAGCAAATACGCTCGCGGGCGTGCGCGCGTGCCTGGATGCCGGTGCGGATGCAATGGAGATCGATGTCCAGCTTTCCAGCGATGGCATCCCCGTGCTCATGCACGACGAGACGCTCGATCGCACGACCAACCTCAGCGGGCCCGTGCGCTCTCGTTCGTGCGCCGAGCTTCAGGCCGCCGATGCGGGAGAAGGTGAACCAGTCCCGACGCTCGCGGATGTGCTGGCGCTCGTGGATGGGCGCCTCACGGTAATGTGCGAGCTCAAGGCGACACCCGGCGAGGCAGACTTCGACCAGCGTCTCGTCGATGCGGTGCTCGCCGACATTGAGCGCCGCGATGCCCGCACGTGGAGCGCCATCCACTCATTCAACCCGGACATGGTTGCGCGAGCTCGTGGCACGCAGCCGCGGGTTTCCGCCACGATCATCTCCGGCCCGGTGCAGGGGGACGAAGTTGACCGTCTCCTTGGCGCGCTGCTGAAACGAAACGGTCAGGCGGTGTCAATCGAATATCCATGCATCGACCGAGCCCTGGTGGTCAAGGCCAAGCGCCGGCAGGTCACCGTCTGGACGTGGACGCCCGACTCCGAGGAGGAATGGGCGCGACTCATTGAGGCGGGAGTGGATGGCATTATCACGAACGTCCCGCACAAGCTGAGCGCGTACCTCGCGCGCCGCTGATTCGAAATAACGCGCCGGACGTTACCAGCTCCCGACGCTCCCGCCGCCTCCACCCATGCCGCCGCTGAAACCGGACCCGCCGCCGGAGCTGGCCGAGCTTGAAATGGAGCTCGAAATCGTGGACGAGAAGCTCTGGAAGCTGCTCGCGAAGGCGACCACTTCGAACGCTCCGATACCGGTGTACCAATTCGCAGTACCAGATTTGGCGGCGTCGTCGAGGCCTTCGAACGCCTTCGCCCACCTGGTCACGCAGCCGAAAACGATCGCGAACGGAAGATAACGGGCGAAGATGCCCTGCTGCTCGTTGAACTCCTGACGGCGCGTCTCCGCGGTCGTGATGTAGAGACGGAAGCCGAGCACGCGGCGGAGCGCTTCGCTTCCCGTGGCAGTCCGCCGCGACATCGCCCCGGAGATTGCGACGAGCAGCAGACCCGCGACCGCCAGTGGTACGAAGATCAGGAGCCGGCCGGCAAAGTATCCCACGAGCGCGGCCGCCACGGCTCCGGCCGCCATCACCGCGAAGCCCGTCACGATCCATCGCGTGCGTGCAGCGTCGGGGCGCACCTGGAACCACTTCCGATTCATCCCGTCCGTGTACAGCGCGTCCTCGACCTGGGACAAGCGGGCTGTGAACTTCTGCTGAAGGCTCGACAGGTTGACCTCCGAGCCGCTTTCGAAGAGGCCCTGGTAGAGCGTCTTCTCGTACGGCAGGAGGGCGGTATCGTCCTTGTCCAGGCGGCTCAGCTTCCAATCTTTGTGCCCGAGGATGCCTTGCTTTGGAATCTCGGTGATGTGGAGATAGCCCCGCACGGCGAGGTCGATGATCGTCGCCGTGACGTCCAGCGGGTCGGCCCGCTCGTCCAGGATCAGGCCCATCTGTGCCGGCAGCAGACCCTCGGGCGGAAGGTACTCCACGACGATGTCGGTGTGGCCGAAGAGCGGCGCCCGGCCTTCACTCGGGTCGTTCGTGAGGTAGTACAGCGTCTTGTAACGCCGGTCGCGGCCCGTCCGCCACCAGAGTGCGATGAGGCCGAGGAGTGAAAGCACCGCGACGAGCGCCATCCCACCCCACTCGATCCAGTCGAACGTGAACAGGTCGGAGGCCTGGAAGTAGTGTTTGGTCACGGGCGGCGCAACTTGCACCAGTCCCTTTTGCCAGCCGGCAACGATTTGAAGCTCTTGGCCCGGCTGGAGCGGAGTTCCGCGGGTGTAGGTGGCGGTGTTTCCGGTCGCGTCCGCGGCACATGCCGGGTCGACCGCTTTCCCCACGCGGCACGCAGCAGTCAGGTCCGCGCCAGCCGGCAGCGTCAGGTGTATCGATACGCGCTCGATGGGCACCGTGGCGGCCGGGCTGGGTATCCAGTTCAGTTCGTCGTGGTCGCTATAGGCATCGAGCGCTCCACTCACGGTGTAGGAGATCACATACGTCTGCTTGCCCGTCACGAGTTGGTT
>DATNET010000419.1:0-2496 GCA_035606745.1 Tepidiformaceae bacterium | reverse complement strand
GGACACCTCGTCAGTGCTGGCTCTATGTTTTAGAAGCCACCTAATGACCTCCAGGCAGGGTGGGCGACTTCGGTTGCCCACCCTGCACCATTTGACGACTCCGCCAAATCGACCGTACTCATGAGGACTGAACCATGGCCGAACAACCCGCGCCGGCACGTCGCCCCAATGTGCTTCGCCGCATAGCCGGTGGTCTCCGGCATCCGCGCAATACCGAGCTGGGGCAGTCGCTGGTCGAATTTTCGATGGTCCTGCCGATTTTCCTTGTGCTCATCTTCGGGCTCGTGGACTTCGGCCGGGCGTTTTACGCGTGGCTCATTGTGACGGAGGCCGCGCGCGAGGGCGCACGGGCGGCGGCGGTCCAGGGCGACGCGAGCACCGTTAACTCGAAAATCTACGCGAGTTTTTGCAGCGGCACCGGCAGTCCGCCACCATCGAGTTCCTGCGGGATCGACGACAGTTCGTCGGTTTTCCAGATCACCACGGGCAATCTCCAGGGGACGCGCGGCCAGGAGACCACGGTGGACATCACCTACACATTTTCATTCGTGACGCCGATTGGCGGCCTGCTCCAGCTGATTGGCGGCAGCAGTCTTTCGGCGCCGGCCATCACAGCTCACTCGGCGATGCGCCTGGAGTAACCACGGACCCCTTCCACGCAACCACTGACGGCCCGGAGCCTTCAAGAAGGATAGTGCGATGCTGCGATCGCTCTTTCGGACTTCCTCCCGGTGCGAGTCGGGCCAGGTGCTCGTGCTGTTCGCGGCCGGGCTTATTGGCTTTCTCGCCATAGTCGGCATGAGCATCGATGTTGGCCGCCTTGTTTGGGCGCGCACACAGATGCAGGCGGCAGTCGATGCGGCCGCCATAGCGGCCGCCCAGGATATGCCCAGCCAGAGCGCGGCTCAAGCGACTGCCCAGCAATACTGGCTTGCGAACAGCGGCTTCATCCAGAGCAACGGCTACAACATCAACTTTGCCGCGCCTACGTTCCCGACGGGCAACAAGGCGATCTCGATCCACGCGGATGCGGACATCTCGACGTGGTTCCTGAAGCTTGTCGGGATCGACCACTGGCATGTGTCGGCGGATGGCGATGCGGCATCGTCGGTGCTGGACATTTCGCTCGTCATGGACATCTCGCAGTCGATGTGCGACGACAGCTATCCGCGCGTCGACCAGCGGCCGAACATGAGCCCCGGGCCATCGGCGGACATCCCGCACCTGGCCAACAGCATCAGTTCAACGACCACGACGCTCAGCGTATCGGCGTCCGACTTCGCCACATTTACGGGACCGATTAGCGACTACATGACAGGTGTTGGTTACGACCAGATCCCGTCGTGGGTCGATATTGCGAAACTCACGAGCTCCCAGTACACGAAGTCTGGCGGCACGTATATCACGAACGCGAACACGCCGTACTGGGCGGCGACAACCAACAACAACTACCAGGGCAAGACGTTCCACCTGCGCTCCGGGCTGATCATGATCGGGCCGCCGGGGAACGGCGAAATCATGCAGATCACGGACGTGAATTCGAACGCCAAGACGCACACCTACACACTCACGGTGACCCGCGGAGTCAACGATAAGCGCGGCAGCCAAACTGACCCGACATACATCGGCGTGGCATCCATAAAGGTCTCGCACGCGGCCGGGGACCAGATCTGGATGGACCGCAACGGGAACGGGTGTACCGGTGCGGCGCCAAACAGCGGCGGCCCGTACGAGCCATACGACACGCTCGTGACCGACGCCAAGCAGTTCGTGGGGCTGTTCAACAGCAGCTATGACAAGTTCGGCGTGACGTACTTTTCGAGCACGGCCACGCTCAAGCAATCGCTGACAGGAAACTTCAGCACGGTTGATTCGCAAATCGACTCGATGGGCGCGCCGAATGGCGGCACAAACACGGCACATGGGCTGGCCGTGGGCCGCCAGGTCCTCGATGGATCGGGAAAGCGCGCGAACGCGGCAAGGGTGATAGTGCTCATCACCGACGGACGCGCGAAGGAGTATTGCGGGAACACCACCGCTCCGGGGTACTCAAACGGCTACGACCCCGCGAAGTATTCGAGCACGAGCTGCCCGAACGCGGGCGGCGGCGTGGAGGGAAATCCAACAGCCGATTGGGCGGCCCAGTACGAGGCGATCCGGGCAACCGACCCGACGCACGAGGACATCACGCTGTTCATCATCGGCCTGGGCGCGGGCGTGGATAAGGCATGGCTTGAGCAGCTGGCAGATGGCGGCGTTGCCGGTGTTGGGCCATGTCAAAACAACCAGAAGGGCTGCCGTTATTACGACGCCCCGACCTCGGCGGAGCTGCAAGCGGCGTTCACCTCGGTGGCCGCGCAGACGCACATCGCCCTCATTAAGTAAGGGGCATCAGAGCGACGCTGGGGAGGCCCGTGGGGCCTCGTCCGGGGCCGCACGTTCAACGTATCCGGGTCCGCCAGGCCGGCTCTTGTCCCGAGCTTGCCGGAGGGCCCG
>DATNET010000415.1:0-5842 GCA_035606745.1 Tepidiformaceae bacterium | reverse complement strand
ACCTCGAGGCGGAAGGGCTCATCGCGGCAGGCTTACCATCACGGGCTCCCGCGGGCATTGCGGTATTGGCAGGTAACCATGACTGAACTGGCGATCAAGGACGATGTAGTCTCCGGCAACGTACTCTTCGCTGCAACTGAGAACGACGCAGGCCTGGAAGCCCTCGAGGCTGAAGCGATCTTCATCATGCGGGAGGTCGCCGCGGAATTCGAACGCCCCGCGCTGCTATTCTCCGGTGGCAAGGACTCGATCGTGCTCCTTCGGCTCGCCGAGAAGGCGTTCTGGCCCGCTAAGTTCCCGTTCCCGGTCATGCATGTCGATACGGGCCATAACTTCCCCGAAGTCATCGCTTTTCGCGACAAGCGCATCGCCGAGTTGGGAGCGCGGCTGATTGTCGGGTCGGTGCAATCGGCAATCGACACCGGCGAGATCACGGAGGAACGGGGGCCGCGCGCTTCGCGCAACCGTCTCCAAACGCCGGTCCTGCTTGCGTCCATCGCCCTGCACGAGCTCGATGCCGCCATGGGTGGGGCGCGGCGCGACGAGGAGAAGGCGCGCGCCAAGGAGCGGGTCTTTTCGTTCCGCGACGAATTCGGCCAGTGGGACCCGCGCAACCAACGCCCGGAGCTCTGGAGCCTCTACAACGGGATGCATGTCCGCGGCGAGCATATGCGCGTCTTCCCCATCTCGAACTGGACGGAGCTCGACGTCTGGCGCTACATCGAACGCGAACAGCTTGAGGTCCCGTCCATCTATTTCACCCACGAACGCGAAGTCTTCGAACGCGACGGCATGCTCATGGCGGTGAGTCCATACATCCGCATGCTGCCCACGGAGCAGCCGTTTCGCGCGGCCGTCCGCTATCGCACCGTGGGGGACATGACCTGCACGGCGGCATTGCGCTCCCACGCGGGCGACATCGATTCGGTCATCAGCGAAGTCGCCGTGGCCCGCATCACCGAACGCGGCGCCAGCCGGGCAGACGATCAGTTCTCCGAAGCGGCCATGGAAGACCGCAAGCGCGAGGGCTACTTCTAGTGGATCTCCTGCGTTTTGTCACCGCGGGCTCCGTTGACGACGGCAAGAGCACGCTCATCGGCCGGCTCCTCTACGACTCAAAACAGGTGTTCGAAGACACCATGGCGAGCCTTCAGCGCGCGAGCACAGCGCAGGGCCTGGAGGCGGTCAACCTCGCCTTGCTGACCGATGGCCTGCGTGCCGAACGAGAACAGGGCATCACGATCGACGTGGCGTATCGCTATTTCGCGACACCACGCCGGAAATTCATCATCGCCGATTCGCCGGGCCATGTGCAGTACACGCGCAACATGGTGACCGGCGCCTCCACGGCCCAGCTCGCGCTCATTCTCGTGGACGCGCGTAAGGGCGTTGTGGAGCAGACCCGCCGCCATTCCGCGCTCACGGCGCTCCTCGGGATTCGGCACTTGGTCCTCTGCGTCAACAAAATGGACCTCGCCAACTGGTCGGAGGAGCGCTACCTGGCCATCGCGGCCGACTTTCGGCAGGTCGCCGACCAACTCGGGGTTGAACGCGTGACGGTTGTCCCGGTGGCGGCAGTGACCGGCGACAACATCGTAGACAAGGGGCCAAACATGCCATGGTACGAGGGCCCCACGCTGCTCGAATTCCTCGAAACCGTGGAGGTCCCAGACTCGGCACGTCACGCCGCGCTTCGCTTCCCAGTCCAGTATGTCGTGCGGCCGCATACCACGGCGTTCCACGACTACCGCGGCTATGCTGGCACGCTCGCGGCCGGCCGTGCCGAGGTCGGTGATGAAGTCACCGTGCTGCCTCTCGGGGTGCGCTCGCGCATCGCCGCAATCGACCGCTACGAAGAACCGCTCCGCTGCGCCGAAAGCGGCGATGCCGTGTCCATTCGGCTAACGGACGACCTGGATGTCGGGCGCGGCTACATGATCGTGGATGCGGCGCATCCCGCCCCGGTGGCTACGCGCTTCACTGCCGACCTCTGCTGGATGAACGAGAGTGTCCAGCTGCGGCCGCGCCAGCAGTTCTGGATCAAGCAGACGTCCCGGCGCGTACGCTGCCTCGTGGAGCACCTCGATGACCGCCTCGATGTGACCAGTTTCGAACGACAGGACTCGCCCGAGTCATTCGCCCTGAACGATATCGGGCGAGTGACCATCCGCTCCATGGAACCGGTCTTTGTTGACCCATACGCGACGAGCCGGGACACGGGCAGCTTCATCCTCATCGACCCGGCAACCCGGCACACCGTTGCCGCCGGGATGGTACGCGAAGTTGTGACTGAAGCCCTCACCGGCACTGCTGTGGCCGCGCCGGACGGTGGCGACAGCTGGAACATTTAGCGGCGACGCGCTAATCGTTCAGCGATGTTCCGGCACGAGTTTCGCCAGGCTCGGCGGGCCCTCCCACGTCTCGCCATTGTCGAGGAGCACGCTCAGCATGGTGCCGGTTTGCTCCACGACGCCCTCCACTCTGGCCGAGGCTGGCGGGAAAGCCACTTTGCGGGGCACTGAGACGCGGACGCCCTCGGGAAAGTCTGCACTTGCTGCTATCTCCGCTGACTCGATTCGCTGGCCTATGGTGCGCGACAGCACCTGCAGCAGCGAGAAATCGTTCGTAGCCCTGAGCGTCTTGACGGCGGCCTCACGCGTGGCTGGGTCCCTCGCGGGGCGTAAGGCGGCCGGCGCGGGGATCGTTTCCTCGTCTCCCTTCGCCAGCAACTGGCCGACCATGCGTTTCGCCCGCGGTGAGACCTCCGCGACGAGTTGGTGAAGCAACATAAGATCGTCGCTTGCTTCGAAAAATGCCATCGCCCGCGCAACGTCTTCGCGCTCCGTCATGCGCGCCTGCCAGCGTCTGGTGAGCGGCCTTGCAAGCAGTCCGTGCCGGGACCTCGCGGCACGGATGCCGAGGGCAACAGCCACGATGGCGAACTCGAGCGGCGCTGGAGACGATGCATTGCCACCAGTCTACCGAATCGCCAAAAGGTACAGCGCGCTATCATGCCAGCCATGAGTACAAGAGCGACGCGCCCCTTTGGTGCGCTGGCTGGCTTCTTTCTGCTCGCCAGCGGTCTACTGTTCTCGGCATCGGTCTGCGGTCCTGACAAGGATTCCTACGTCAAGGCAAACGAGAAGCTGCTTGCGGCGCTCCCAGTCATGGATGGCGCGACGCATACCTCCACGCAATCGCTTCCGCACCGGGTGGACGACGGGAACAGGGTCGCCGGTTACAGCACCCAATGGGGATACGCGTTGCCAGCGACGGTTTCCGCTCAGGCAGTCGAACGATTTTACTCCGATGCAATGGCCGTGGATGGCTGGACCTTGAATCGCATCAGCGTTGGTTGTCTGAAGCTCGAGGGGGCGCCGCCCGATTCGACGGCGGCCCGGCCGTCCGCCGTGCCCTTCCCGTGCGACGCGGACGCCGTCGAACTTCGCTTCCGAAAGGGACGCGTGTTTGTAAATGTCCACCTGGCAACGGGCGCCTGGGCAGGCGAGTTCACCGTCGCGCTGGACCACGATTACACGGAAGGCTGAGCGAGGGGCTAGCCCTTCGAAGGAAACTGCACCTGCACGTTGCCCCGCACGCTCGGCTGGCCCTCTGCCAGGGTCACGACTTCCAATTCCACGACGTTCTTCCCGTCCTCGACGCGCTTGTCGACAACGCGGCCCGAGAGCGTCAGCGGGCGGTCGGCGATGTCTGGGCGGCGGAACGCGACGCGAAGGTTGAAGACCTGCGATTCTGGCCCGGCCCAATCGCTCACAAACTGCGTCATCCACGCGATCTTCAGGACACCCGGCACAAGCGCTCCGCCCACGCCCATACGCTTGCCCGCCTCGATATCACCGAACGCCGGGTTTGTTGGATTGCCACGGCCGAAGAAATCGATCGCCATGTCCGTAGTCGGCAGCTTTTCGATCGGTTCGATCTCGTCGTCGACCGAGATGTCTTCGAAATAGCGCTGGCTCATTCGTTGTTCCTCGCCGACTTGGGGTCGAACTGCGTGATCGTGATCATCGCGGCGGCGACATGTTGGTCGTCGCTATCATAAAAATCGGTGCCAGTCGTGACGAGCACGCTGTAGCCATAGCGGCCGCCCAACCGGTCCCGGATGTCGTAGACCTGAGAGACCGCCGTGAGCTGCTCGCCGATTTTGAATGGCCGTGTGAACTTCCACTCCTGCTGCGTGAGCAGTCCGCCGGGGAGGACACGGGGCATATCGTTGCGGGGGCCGCCCGACATCATAGCGATGACATAAGGTGGCGCGATCCCGGTACCGTCCGCGTAGCGCGGGTCAGTGTCGCCGAGGATGTCGCGCATGCGGCGCGCGTCTTCCTCGCGGATTGAGACGGTCTTGGGTGCACTTTTGACACCGATGGTCGCCCGCTGGGCATCGGTAATGAGGCTCTGTTCAGGTTCTGTCACTGGCTTCTCCGAAGGCGTCTACGAAGCCGAAGCATAGCACGGCCAGCATTTGTTGGTCTGGGCTGGACGCTCGCCACGGCGCGCCTCTAACCAGACCCGGAGCTACTCTGGGGGAGCGGCTATGGATCGATAGCGACAACGCGGGTTAGCGAGGGGCCGGACAGCACTATGCGCATTGAAAAAATCGGCATCATTGGCTCGGGCCTCATGGGTAGCGGCATTGCCCAGGTCGCTGCCTTCAGCGGTTGCGATGTCACCCTCGTCGACGTGGACCAGGCACGCGTCGATGCCGGCATCGCCGGCATCCGTCAACGGCTCGAACGAGAAGCGGAGCGCGGCCGAATCGGCCGAAATGAGTGCGCGGCCGCATCCGAGCGGCTCTTCGGTGTGGGCGATATCGAGCGGCTCACGTCGCTCGAACGGGTCGACGCGGTGATCGAAGCGGTTGTCGAGGACCTGGCGGTCAAGACCACCATCTTTCGGAAGTTGGGCGACGTTTGCCGTCCGGAGGCGCTGCTCGCGAGCAACACGAGTTCCCTGCCTCTGAGCGACCTCGCGGCCGCGAGCGGCCGCCCCGAGCGTGTCATTGGCCTGCATTTCTTCAATCCACCGTGGGCGCTGAAGCTCGTCGAGATCGTGTCCACGGCCAGTACATCGGAAGAAACGCTGAGCGATGCGATGGCGTTGTGCGAACGTATGGGCCGGGTACCTGTGCAGGTGAAAGACACGCCCGGCTTCATCGCGAACCGGTTGCTGGTGCCGTTTATCTTCGATGCAATTCACCTGCTCGATAGCGGCGTGTCCTCCGCGGCAGACATCGATAACGCCTGCAAGGTGGGGCTCAACCACACCATGGGTCCGCTGGCGACGGCCGACCTCATCGGCCTCGACACCCTCCAGCTCATCGCCGAGAGCATGTTCGAAGAGTACGGCGAGCCGAGGTTCAAGGCGCCGACACTGTTGCGGCGGCTCGTGTCACTCGGCCACCTCGGGCGGAAGACTGGCCGGGGGTTCTTCAAGTACGGCTAGGAGCCTGCCGCGGAAGTGGCGACGCGTCTGCGGGCTCGAAGGGCGAGACGTTGGCAACGAGAGAAGAGCCGGCGTGACTCGCGCCGTTCCGAGCAGGTCCCCATGTAGAACGGCCATCGGTTTTCGCGCGATGCGCCGACGGCGGCGCCGTCCATGGACAGCCGCGCCGTGGCAGGCGTCCAGCTACCGCGGCAGCCCGACGAGGATCTCCCCGTCTTCGATCTTCACGGGGTACGTCTGCAGGTCTTCCGCGCCCATGGCCGGTCGTGCGAATTTTGGCACCGGGAACGCCTGGATAGGCATCGGGACGAAACGGATGACCTTCCAGAGCTTGGACTGCATGCTACCCAGGATCGGATGCGCATGATTGAATTCG